>DPSB01000358.1 GCA_003537495.1 Cytophagales bacterium
AGTTACGGGGGTGGCCGCTACCTCGATGTGAAAATTCCGGAAGGTGACACCATGATTCTTAACTTCAATCTTGCGTATAATCCTTATTGCGCCTACAGCAACAGGTATTCATGTCCGAGGGTTCCTTCCAACAACGATTTGCCGGTAGCTATAAAAGCTGGTGTACGATTTGAGATTAAGTACTAATCTAAGAGAGTTGAACCCTTGTAAAGACTGCGTACTACTTAAAGATGTTAAACTTTGCCACCATCTCTTTATAGGCAGGCATTAGTTTTTCGTAGGCAGCTTCGTCTGCTTTCTTCAGCATATTCATTAACCCACCAATACCCGAGTCTTTCAAACTTACTTTTTGACTTTTGATATCTTCCATCTTCAGGCGAATAGAAGCTTCAAGTTTGCGCAGGTCGCGTTCGGTCATTTTAGTTTTATGGTTGGTAGTTGCTGAGGCGGAAGGTAAACATTATCCATACAATATTTAAATAAAATCCTTATACCCCGTTTGTTTTGCTTTGATGCTTTTAAGTTGCGCTACAATTAAGAAACTCACAATAAACAAGAGTAACCAGGCATTTACCTTGCCGGGATGTACCAGCTTCCAGTTGTGTTGTTGATTAGGGTATTGCCATGCCCCAAGAAACGTGGCCAGGTTTTCAGCCACCCAGATAAAAAATCCGGTCAGTAAAAAAGCAAGTGCAATGGGCATAGTGAAGGATTGATCGGCTACTTTAAAATGTACGCGTGTGCGCCAATAGATAATGAGCACACCAATCAAAAGTGCATAACGAATGTCGTAGAAAAAATGATGCGTAAAAAAGTTGATGTAGATTAAACTCCCCACCAGCACATTCAGCCATGTGGCTGGAAAATTTTCCATCTGCAACTTAAGCCTGCGCCAGGCTTGTGTAATGTAACTGGCTACGCTGGCATACATAAAGCCACCATACAGCGGCACCCCCCAAAGTTTGCTGTAGGCATCGCCCGGGTACGACCACGAGCCCATGTGGACTTTAAAGATTTCCATTGCAGTGCCCAGCATGTGAAACAAACAAATCACTTTCAATTCATCTACTGTTTCCATCTTTAACACCCATACCATTGCTACTTGCATGAGTACTGCGAACAACAACATGTAGTCGTATCGGGGTAATCCCGGCAACGGATAATAGCGGGTTAGCATCAGCATAGCTAAGATGAACACTGCAAAAAAACACGAGGCTGCCTCCTGCCAGGTAAAGTGTAAAAGTAGTGTAAACCACTTGCGAAGTGAGTAACGCGAGAAATTCATTTGCTGCGAAGTAAATGAACCATTAGGAATTTAACTATCTTCATCAAACATTCCCCATGAAATTCTGATCACGTTCTTTTGATTAGGCTTTTTACTTTTTTTCGTGTGGCTCGGATTAGGGCTTGGTGATTGTATTTGTGTTAGCAGCCATCATCCTACTCGCGCGCAAGCAATCCTGAGCGGATGGTTACGATGAGCTGCAATTCAAAGTTTTACTAACAGGTTTAATTTGAAAGAGAAAAAAGCGAAGGAGCTCATACGAGTTTCTTTATTCGGGGATCCTTTGCGCTGCGCCCAGCCCTGCTCAGGATTCTTGTAAAGGGCGCTTGTGTTTCCAACGCTTGTGCGACCACAACCAATATTCCGGTTGCTTGAGAATATCCTTCTCCAATAGGTCATTCATGCGTTTAGTGATTTCTCCATAGCTCGTATCCGTTGGACTTTCTATTGCCTCAACAAATTCCGTTATGTAATGTCCTCGACTTACCTTATTAATGCGCGCGTACACCACCGGAAGGTTGTATTCTTTCGCATACTTTTCTACACCAAAAAGCATAGCCGTGTCTTGATTTAAAAAAGTTGACCAATAACATTTCTTTGCCGATCGCGGAGATTGATCAAAACCAAAAATGATAGTGCGAAGGGGGGCGTTATCTCTTTTAAATTCCTCTTCTACTTTCTTTGTAGAAATCATTTCCAAACCATACTTGCTGCGCGACTCCCGCATCTTCTTATCGAAGAACAAACTTGAAAGTGGTTTGTAAATAGCAACGGCTTTGTGTTTAATCGATGCATCAATAGCCACTGCAAACAACTCCCAATTATTGTAATGGCCGCCCGCCATAATTACATGCTTACCCTGCTCATAAAATCGATCTATGAAGTGCGGGTTCACAACTTTCATACGCTCGTTTACTTCTGCTACTGAGATAGTAAAGACTTTTAAACTTTCTACCACCAGGTCGCACAAGTGGCGATAAAAATATTTTACTATTTGAACATGTTCCGATGCTGTTTTATCCGGAAACGACCGGGCAATATTTTGCAACACTACTTTTTTACGATAGCCAATTACACGGTAGATCATGAAATACAATCCATCTGAGATTACATAAAGTACACGAAACGGTAAGCGGGATACAGGGATAATGAATCCGTAATAGAATACTGCGGTTATGAATTTCATAGGTAGGGTTCACTGCAAGTTGGTGATTATTTTCTAATTGCAATGAGAATGATTTCAAAGCATGCTTATGCTCATGCGTAGGCAATCCTAAGCGGTGTTTAGGAGAATTGGTATTGAAACTTGAAAACAGAATTGTGTGTTTGAAAGACAAATGAGCGAAGGATGTGATACGGTGCTTCGAATCGGGGGATCCTTCGCCCCTCTCGCTAGTCGGCCCAGCTCAGGATTGCTATGATAATTTATTAGGGGGTTCTTCGCGCTGTGCACACGCTTGCCCCGGCTTAGGATTGGTTTCAGGGTTGCATATTCAGAATTTCTTCCCTCAAATCATTCCAGTTTGGATTCATGGAATTAATCAGCTCTTCTTTCCACTTTCTTGTTTTGCCTTTGATAAACAGTTCTCTCTCGCGAGTTGCTTCAATAGAATCAAAGCCTTCATAATAAATCGGTACTATAACAATATACCGTGCTGAGAAACTTTTAGGATTGATCTTTTGCTGATGTTCCCATAGTCTTGTGCGTAAGTCGGTGGTCATTCCTACGTAGAGAACGGTGTGGTGTTTATTGGTAAGAATGTAAACGAAGGCTGCTGGTAGCATGAGGTTGGTTTATTTATTGAAGATACTATTTAGTTTTCGAATCAGGGGATCCTTCGCACTGCGCACAAGCTAACCCCGGCTCAGGATTGCTGCTAGAATATAATAATTCAAAGCACTCTCCTACACGCGCGCAAGCAATCCTGAGCGGGTGGTTAGGAGAAGTTTGTTTTGAAACTTGAAAACAGAATTGTTGTTAAAAGAAAACATGAGCGAAGGATCTCGTATTTTAATCAGGGGATCCTTCGCGCTGCGCAATCGCTTCCCAGGCCCAGGATTGCTGTAGAGATTGAGATACGAAGCACACTCCCAGACTCGAGCAAGCAATCCTGAGCGGGTGTTTAGAGGAGTTTAGTATTGAAACTTGAAAACGGAATTGTTGTTAGAAAAAAACATGAGCGAAGGATCTTAATCGGTGCTTCGAATCAGGGGATCCTTCGCGCTACACACAAGCCAACCCTGGCTCAGGATTGCGATGATAATTTATTTGGGGATCATTCGCGCTGCACGTAAGCTTGGCTGGCTCGGGATTGCTGTGATAATTTAATAGGGATCATTCGCTCCACGCGCCCATCGGCCCAGGCTCAGGATTGCAGTATGATTTGGTTACCGCATCGGTAGAAAACCAAACGGTATGGCTGATGCTTCTATCAGGTTCTTCTTTGTGCGCGGGAGCGGCAGGGTTTTATGTTGTGCTTGCAGGTAAGCCGCTACCTGTTCATCCAACTGATCGTCATTAAAAGTTACTTCAATATCATAATGACCCAGTGCATACAATAATCCCTGCACGTACTCCAACCCTTCGGCTTCGGCCTGCAATAAGATGCGATTGGTTTCGGCCCGATGTTGTACCGTGTCAATACGAGTAGCCAACGTTTTGCCGAGGTAGTCGATTACTTCGGGATACAAGTCTTTGCCCACATGTAGTTGCAGCTTGCGCGTTTCGCGCACCGTCATGTTGTTTACATGAAACACCGGAGCATGTACCTGTGCCCGCGGCAGCACTATCTTGCGCAGACTATCTCCGCTGTAAACCAGTTCTATGTTTTTTAACTCGAGATAAGCGGTTACGGTTACTGGCAATTGCACCATGGCGCGGATAGCCTTGGCGGGATTGTTATGGCGGTGAATAAAAATCAAATCGGTGTAGGTGTGTTTCACCAGGTGCAACTCACGTATAGAAAGTATTTCTTCCAATGTAAGTTGCTCGATGGGGCGCGGGTTTTCCAGGCGACTGTAAAACATGCCGGCTACAAAGGCTGCAACCGTTAGGCCAACCGTAATAAGTGGTATTAATTGTTTGATGGTTTTCATAGTTTATCAATTTTGAAGGGTGATGGATGGATATAAAAAAACCTCTGCAAGCCTGGCCCGCAGAGGTTTTACGTTTTGCCAGGCATGGTTACCGGATTAGTTTCGTGAATTGAAGTGCTTTAACCTGCGCGTACTGCGCACTGTCGGGACCATAGATGGCACGCACATACTTTTTAACCGCGCGGGCCGTACTGCATAGCGAGGATGCTGAATACAACAGCTCGTTGCGGACAATAAGTGCATTGCGCCAAACCTTACGCGCTTCGTCTACCTGTTGGTTCAGTTGACTCAGTTCGTTTACTACGGTGGTTAATCCTTCCGGACTAAGTTCCGGTTCGTTTACCACGTATAACGGCTCGGTGCTTACGGCTTTCACCAATTTTGAAAACGAATCAACTCTGCTTACAAATGCGAGTTGCAGGTTTGCCTGTGTCTTCTTTTCTGGTGCCGCTTCGGATGGAATGGGCGCGCGGCTTTTACTGGTGCGGCCTACCATCTGATGCAAAAACTGGCGTGCATGGTCTTGCTTTTCAGTGGCTGCTCCAGAAGCTTCGAGTGCACGAAGAATGCTGGCAGCCAACTTTGAAAGCTGATCATACTTTTGCTTGCGTTTGTTCACGTGGTTGTTGAGGTCGGCCTGTGCGTTCTTGACTGCCTCGAACGACTGGCGTGCCTCATCCAACTGTGAAACCAATGATTCAATCCGGAGGTTTGGGCGACCAGGATTGTACTTACCTCCGTACCCGGTGCAGAAGCCTACTAACTTGGAGAAGGCGTCTGCGGTTTTAACATGTGTCATAAAAAAAAGTGTTTTTTCTTCTTGCAACGCAAAGCGATTACAAGCAGGTTGTGAATTTTTTTATTATTTCTAAAACTTTATTTCCGATTAAGTATGAAACCGAAACACAGGTGGCACGTTTGCAGGCGTTTCCTTTTGTTGTTTTGTGATTAGATTCTACTTAGAAAAAACCAATAGTTTATAGCTATAAAAAACTTAGGGAAAGAAATACGTGGTGCCAAGTTACAATGGTCGTGATGCCAGGTAGCAATTGTGGTGATGCCTAGTAGCAATGGTCGTGATGCTTGGTAGCAATTGAGGTGATGTTTAGTAGCAATGGTGCGGATGGTTGGTTGCATTGGTCGTGATGCTTAGTAGCAAATGAGGTGATGCTTAGTAGCATTAGTAGTGATGCCAAGTAGCAATTGTGGTGATGCGTGGTAGCATTAGTAGTGATGTCAAGTAGTAATTGTGGTGATGGTTGGTTGCAAAGGTAGTGATGCTTAGTAGCAATTGAGGTGACTCCTGGTTGCACTGGTCGTGATGGCAAGTCGCAATTATAATAGTAAAAGGACTCAAGTTATTTGAAATGCTTAATTGGGTTTGATGTGTAGTGAGCGATCTCATATATATAGAGCGTCCCAGAAACGGGAGACACTGCCGGGAAGGATAGGCTTGTCCGCAATGACAACTGATAAATTATTGTGTGCTGCTTGCAAGTGGGTTGTATTCACTTCTTCTGTTCTTTTTGTCTTAGACACAAAAAGAACCAAAAAGGTCAAGGCAGAAAAATGCTTCCGCCCACGTGCTTACCCACCACCTCGCTTTTCGGCCGGGCCTGCGCTCTGAGAATCTCATAATCAAGATTTCCGTGCTCTATAAAGATTGGGAATTAGTGATAACTATTCAAAGCGCACTTCTACCCTCGCGCAAGCAATCCTGAGCGAGTGTTTGTGAGAGTTGGTATTGAAAAATGAAAATGGAATTGTTGTTAGAAGAAAAATGAGCGAAGGGTCTCATCGGGTTTCGAATCAGGGGGATACTTTCCGCCAGTGGGCGGACAGACGCACTGCGCACCTATCCGCCCCGGCTCAGGATTGTGGTGAAAATTTATTTGGGAGTTCTTCGCCATGCTCATGCTTGCCCGCGCTCAGGATTGAGGATGATCAATCTTCAAACAATGATTTCTGATAAACTCCGCCTTTGATTTTATTCATTAATTCCCGGATGTATTCATAATGCTTTACATACTGGTTGGGAATTAAAATCAGTTTCACATCCTTACTTTCTACCAGTCGCATTTTAAGGGTGTCGGATTCAATTCGTTTTTTACTTTTAACATGCTCTGTCCCATTCACCTCAAATATTACCTTAGGCACTCGACCCTCAAAAAGGATTCCATCAAACTCTCTTTTGTTTAAAGCCGGATCATTAATTTCCTCCGGAAACACATCTGTTAACTTTACATTTCTCTCAAACCGCGTGCCTTGCACCGTACAGTAATGGCTCATGGTTTTATAGAACTCATCTTCAAACACCGAGTTGTTCGAGAATCCAATGGTGAATTTATTGGCGTTACTTTGAGAAACTTGCGTACTGCCATTTTTTTGAACGTACTCTATCAACGCATACAAATCATCATCTTTTCTGGATAATGTATCCACTGCCTTTTTATCGGTTACCACCACCAATTTCTCCTTTGCCCGCGTAACACCCACATTGATTAACTGACTATTATTTTTCACCCAATCATACGTTCGTGAAGTTGTATTTCCGGATAGCGCGGTAGAGATCATGATCGTATGATTTTCTCTTCCTTGTACTTTATGTATGGTTCCACAGCTTACGGAAGCTTCTACTTCACCCCTTTCTTTTGCCTCTTTTAAGTAATGATTTAAAACCGACTCTTGATTTCTGAAGGGTGTGAGGATAAAGACATCCGACAATTTGTTTTCGCTGATGTAGTGTACAATTTCCTGCGCCTCTTCTATGGCTGAATTTTTTGCCTTTTGATTTACGTTATTCACGTCTATCAACTTTACTTCACCTAAGGTCTTAATTTTTGACAGGTTTAGTTTGTTCTCATAAAATCGCATGTTGGAGTAATGGATGATTCTTTTACCACAGCGATAATGGTAACTCAATAGAATGTCGCGGGAGATATTATCGATTCTCTTGTAGGCTGAAAGAATGGAATTATTATAATAATCATACGGCTCGTCAATGGTAAACTGACGCATTAACTCCTGGTTTCGGGTTTCTTCAAAAACCACAATGGGCTTCAACTGATTGGTATCGCCAATCAGGATCATGTTTTCGCATTTGGAAATCGGAATCAGGCTGGTGGCGATGTCGCACTGACCGGCCTCATCCATCGCCAGTAAATCAAATTTATAGTTTCTTCCCAGTTTGCGACACGAGATGTTAGTAGTGAGAATAATGGGAAAAACCTTCGTGAATTTTTCCAGATTATCATCGTCCGCAATCCACTTGTTAAACTCCCGCACCTTTTTAACCTCATCGTTACCATTTACAATTTCAATTAGCTGACTGTAGTCTTTCGTTTTAATGCGTTTGATGCAGCGGAGTGATTCAAAGTAAAAAAATTGCAGCAGTTGATGGTTATCTTCTATTACTTCGAAAATATTATTCAAGTCTTCGTTTGTAACTTCCGGTATCTGCGCCAACCGTTCATCCAGTAATCGTTTTTCTTTTTCAAGTAAATGATTCCCGCCCTTTGACAATAGGCCGTTCACAAATTCCAGGTTCTGGAGTACATCAACTCTATCTTCATATTGTTTTAACCGATCGAGCAACAACTTATTTCGTTCCTTTGATTTCTCCTTAAGGTTCGCCAGCATGGCCTCTTTGGGTACATCTTTCGTATCAAAGGCATACAACTCTTTTATTGTTTGCAAGGCCTGGCTCACACGTTCATTGTTGCCTAATCTGATTACCGGAAGCTGTATCTCCTTATCGCGGTACTTTCCCAGATAAAGTTTGTCTTTAATGCCATCAATAGGCACATTATTGTTCGATGAAATGAGTAGGGTTTTATTGTTGGCAATACAGTTTACGATAATATTTTAAAATCGTTTGGGTCTTGCCGGTACCGGGTGGCCCCTGCACATAGGTGACGGGAAATTTTAGGGCGTTGTAAACCGTGCGAAGTTGATCGATGTTCACATTCCGATCATACAACACGATATACGGTTCTTTCCTGTTTTTTCTATCCAGCAGCGACAAATTCTGAAAGAATGCTTTTAACGGAACCTGCATTTCTTTCTTTTGATAATCGGAATAGATGCTGTCATAAATTCCTGAAATATCGAGTAGTTCATATCCTAACACCACGAGTTCAGGCCGGGTGTTGGGCAATTCGCCTGTTTTGAAATGGCCTCTCAATATTTCAATGGTTTCTGCTTTATCTTTTAGATACATCGCCTCGAAATCAGCCGGGCTTAAATCGGTATAGTACGATAATGTATAGCGGGTGCCTTGAATGTAGAAGTTTGAATTGAAATGCGTTTTACTACCCAGATGCAAAGTTTTGTTAACCGGATCAAATGTTAGCTTCCGGAATGCCACCACAAATTTACCTTTCGATGCCAGGTCTATTGAAAATTCGGATAGGGCAAGTTCGTAATCGTAGTACTTGTTGTAGTTATTCTGGTATACCTCTTTGATAATTTGCTTTTGTTGCTCCCCGGTTAACGGATACGGATTTGTATTTTGAAAGGTGGTTAAATCAAGCCCGGTAATTAAATGCGTTTTGTGAAGAAACGGGTCTTTATTGGCTTTGTAACATTCCAGGTAATAGTTTAACAGGGAATGATCAAATCGGGTAACGTTGTATAGCTGTAAACCCTCATCTTCTTCGAGTCTTCTGATCAGGTTTTCAGGTACCTCATAGTGTGAAAACTTCAGGAGCTCGGCTGACTGAACTCCTGATACAAAAATTTTGGCATCCAAAATCGGATCTTCTTTGGTCACATTAAACATGTTCACCCGCAGCACATCGGTTGCAGGGATATCCAGAATGCTGATCCAGAATTGCGTAATCTCGCCACTCTTATTTTTGTAAGCGATGCTGAGGTACTTTCCTTCGCGGATGGCTTTGCCTATCAGTATGGCAATGTTGTTGGCAAGCATTTTATCAAATTGATAGGCTCAAAAGATCATTATAATTTAATGGAATGAACACTTATTAAACAAGGTGAGAAGTTTCAAATTTGCTTGCGAAGTAAAATAGCCTAGGTGAGACAAGCCTAGTTTGGCATTTCCCTAATTACCTTCGTGAATATTTCCCTGAACTTCAACGTATGCTCAATTAACCAATTAAGAGCTTCTTCAATTTTATCTTCGTCATCATAATTAGTTTCATGCAACAATGAGATTACTTTATCTCGATTTGTTGGGTTGGGATTCCATAGCAGTGGCTGTCCGATAGCAGTTTCGATTTCAATTTTTCTGCTCTCTAAATAAGGTAACATTGTATCACTTATTCTGTTACTAATATAGACTCTAGCGCCTACAGTGTTTGGATTATCTGTATTACAAGTATTAGAAAGATGAATTCCTGACTTTCCTAAGGCAACATTATACCAGTACTGAGCCCCTGGAGATTGTAGTGAAGGTATCTTTTTTGTTTTCTCAAGTTTTGTCTTGAAGCGCTGCCAAAAATTATATTGAAATCTTTTCGCTTCTGAAAGTTCATCGTTTCCCTTTGTACGGGCTGCTTGTCTGACAGCTTCATTTGGCTTGCAAATAATATTGAACCTCAAAGCCGGTTTACTATCATCA
>DPSB01000537.1 GCA_003537495.1 Cytophagales bacterium
ATTCTTAATAGATTAAATAATCGATAATAAGAAATAACGTTCAAGCACTTTACCCTAAATCGTTCACTTACATTTTTTCCCCACAATTTACTATCATTATTAGAATATAGGTAATCGCCATTTGTGTTTAGGATTAGATAAGATTCATTAATTAGTCTTCCATCAAACAACCTTTCAATGCTACTGAAAGGAATAATATTTAAATCATCAAGAAATGATCGTATTTTAATTAGCACTTTGTCTGGTTGCTTGTCAAATTGAATTCCCTTTGAATTTAAACCCGCCTCAATTGAAGAAACAAAGGCATTAGAGTTAAAAAAAAACCTTTTTGACTCGCAAAAAACATTAGGAATGTTTTGGATAAACAGTTTAGAAATAACTTCTATTTTATCTTCTAGTGTCATTCTTCGGAATTAATCAATTCTTCTATCTGATGAGCAAGTTTTGCTGACTTGATTATGATTTGTGTTTTGTCCTTTTGGTCAATTCTCACCAATGTTCTAAATGCTGTATGAGGAAACGACAATTCTATACTATCAGCTTTCGCTCTCACTTGAATAAATTTTTTCATGACTTTTGGATGAGCCTTAAACTCGCCATTTATTGATATCCCAAAAGTGGCAATGTTTGTGGAAAGGAAGTCTGAATTGTCATAAAACATCTCACTCAAAGTTTTAATATTGACAATTCTTCCTGGGCTTGACTTAATTGCTGAATATACTTTATCTAAAAATTCAATTCTATCTATTGGTTTATTTGTTTCAGGGTCATGTGGTGTAGGTACTTTATGTAGGAGATCTAGTAGTAAATTTGTATCAGATTCATTTGTTTCTGTATCAGTAGAAGAAATCCATCGAGTAAAGTATTGGCTCATTTCATCCCCTTTCTTGTTGATAAAGCTTAAATACCTAATTTCACTTTTTCTATAGGAATCTACGCTTATTCTACAAGCCATTGCAAGATTTTCAAAATCTATGTGTTGAACATTGTCAATATCAAATTTTTGAGCTTTGTTGTTCTTTTTGAATGATAAGCCTGTTGTATTACGAACAAGGAATACGCCAACAAATTTTCGATTTTGCTCATAATGTGCAAAAATCAAATACCCGCCTTTAGCTGGAGCATTTGTATCAATTCTAACTCGCAAGTCTTCCGCAGCATTTTTGGAAAACACTATAAATGAATCCTCTGTTTTTGTCTTGTAATAATTTTCAAATCCCTTGTGAAATTCTGTTGGATTTGCTTTATCAAAAACTCCGTACGTTTCACTTCTGTTTTTATATCGATTATTAAGTTCTGTCATCAGCTTAACGACCCTATGGTCTGTATTGTCAATAGTTGTGTCGTAAGAATCTAAAGTTGCTCCAATTTTTCCGGATTCCTTTTCAATTTCGTGAATTGCTACGCGAGTTATTTTCATAGAATTTTCTCTGATTAATCGCAAATGTGCCGGGGGATCACTGAGTCGTGTTCCATAAATTTCCATAAGGAATCCAAAGCCGGCAGTATGTATTTTAGATACATTCTTCGGCCTCATTTATAATCCATCGCCATGCGTTCTTACCATCGTCCAAGGTAAAAATTGGTTCTCCGTGCGTCAGTAGATAGTTGATCACTGTTTCCGCTGTAATCATCTCCAAGTCCCCTCCAGTTACAATGCCATGTTCCTCAAGAATTTCAGGATTGGTTATGCCACAATTTCTGCTTCCATCAGCCATCGTGTACATAATATTATGCATACCATCGTGTCCCGCATGACACAACGAAAAACAGTGACCCATCTCGTGAGCCAGGATTGTTCCGTACACGTGTGTCATCACTCCCGGCCGCACCGATGCCCCGGTTGGAACTCTGTTGCCGCCACGCCAATAGGGATTTGAAAGACCTAGTTTCCCGTCAGCATAACGAAAGATGAAACCCGCGGGTAGATCACAAATGTCGCTTAAACCAAGCTGCGATGTTATTCTTTCCATCATTCGCGCATGACCTACCGTTGTGACATTGAGTTCATCCATATTTTCTATCTCAAAGGTTCGGACAATATCCCGGTCGAGATATATTGCAATTTGTTCAAATTTACGCTCAGCTACTTTCAGCATGTCCTTGAGGGTGTCTTTATCACCCGCTAACAACTGGAACTCCGGCACATCATCGTCTGAGCCGTTCAAATAACTTCTAATGTCTCCTATTGATACCTTATGATCTGTTCCCGTGTATACCAATCGGTAGATATTTCTTGAGACCACTTTATCACACCAGATTGGCGCATATCCCGCTACCGCGTATAGATTAAATTCTCCATTGTTATGTAATTGTCTTAAATCTAAAAACGGGGAGCGCGATGAAATGCTACTGATAAATGGTACAACACTCCACTCGATTCCAAAAGAGCTGCTTTCCATTTGCAGGGCATCCTCTACTGAAGCCAATCGTTCCGGATTGTCTGCGTATTTCCTTTCCAATTCAGCTTGCAAAAAGGTACGCAATGAGTCAAGGACAAGACCATCAATTACCCCTTTAGAGGCAAGGGAAATAACACCTAGTGCATTCGTTAGTGTTTGTGCGATACCAAGCCCGATTCCTTTGGCCAGACCTTCGAGTGCTCGACAGAAATCAAGACTTAGAATTCCAGTCACAATTTCAAATACGCCTTCCACAATTCTGGAAATACCATCTACAAGCCCTCTTACTATATCTAAGGCACCTGCCACTATTCCCAGGAAGAAACGACCAAAAGGACCCAGATTATCTCCGAGGTCAAGTATGGTATCCTTAGTCAAGTCAATCAAATCTGAAACCTTGTCGATGATACCGGTAACCAAATCACCAATTTCATCTACAACATGTAAGATGTCCATCCATAAATCACCTAGTGCAATTAACGAACCCAAAGGATCTGTAAAAAGGCAGACGACAATGGATACCAACGCCTTTACAACAGCCACAACCAGCACTACAACAATCTTCACCACCTTTATAACAACTTCGCAAACGAGTTCTACCAACCATTCGCCAACCACCTTAATAACCCACTCGATAATGATTTCTATGATTGTTTCAAGCCAGCAAAACCACTTGTTACAGCACAGACACGCCCAGTTACACTCTCTTCGTCTACACCTTCTTTCCGTGCGAGACCTGTGTCGTTCGATGGGTTCCCTTACTTCACGCTCCACCCATTCACGGGCTTCGTGACAAGCTTCTTCAGCTCTTTCAAAAAACGATTCAACTGGTTGAGTGATGTTCTCAGTAATCCATTTTTGAACAATTCTACAAGCCATCGTAATCCATTTTTAATTGTTATTGATTACCAATTCTCTTCTTTTAATTTATTCAGAGTAGTATACAGGCAGTAGTAGCTCCATCGGAGCGCAAGCAGCTTGGCAACAAAAGCTGAAGGAATAGCTATTACTACACTTGTAAAAATTTTCCTCCAGATGACGCTTGTTTCAAAACCGTAGAAATTAAACACAACCAAAAAAGTCAAAACTAAAACCAGCGCACCCCAAATACAACCACAGTCATTGAATAAATATTTAATTCTATTCTCATAGTCACTACAGGTTTCTGCAGTCATTTTGTTATGTGATACGGTGATGTTTCGAACAGTGGGTCTGCTTAACCAGGAATTATATGAAGCAGCAATTTCTATATCATTTACGGTATTGATTATAATATTCATACTTCAACGTGGTTGGTTAGTCAATTTACTTGTTTTCAATGTGGCCTAACATCCGAGTATGCACTCTCTGAGGCTTGCATAACTTTAACGCCTAAAATCAAATCTAACATTTCCGGTGACTTCAGGAAGTGAAAACGCGGAACAAAATTTTCTTTTGTTACCCCAGCTTTTAGGAGCGCTGGAAGGCGGTGCGCAAGTCAGTAATCATCCCGATAGGGCAACATTGCCATTGGTCACAGATCTAAACGTGACCACCTGTTTTTAGCACCATGTTTTATAACATCACGAGGTTTCAGTAGCAGATTTCATCTATGCAGTCCCTCAGCAATCACCTTCGGAAATTGTGTTTCCGTTTTTCCTTATCGTTCAGAACAAAGCAAGTTTTCTGCTTTGCAGCATGAGGTGATTTGCAAACCGCCTGCTGACAGACGTAGATAGAAACTTTTTATCTTACACCACACGTCAACATAGCATAAACATTTTTGCTGCCAGTAATTGGCCCTTACCCGCACGTTATTCGTAGCCTTGTATTTCGTCACCGATCCATGTTCCACGGCTAATTATCAATAAGTCGTGCGGTGGGGCTTTTTTCATTGACTACTTTGTCCAATTTCACTGCTTTGAGCACACTTATTGACTGGCTTTGGATGTAGGTGGCGTGTGTGGCCAGGCAATGTGTGTGCGACTTAGGTGGGTTATACTTTTGAACTGTCGACCAACTTTCAATGGTTCATTAGTTTTCGTCTTTGCTAGTTAGGTTGTCAGCTAACATTTTAGCTTGGGTGATAACTGTCTCGACCGCTTTCTCTTGTAAGTCCGGTGGATAACCATGCAAACGCAAAATTCTTCTCACGTTTCTTCGCAAAGCAGATTGAACACTTTCTTTAATTGTCCAGTCAATGGTTGTGCTGCTGCGAACGGTTTTTAGTAATTCTTGCGCAATGTGCTTTAATGTTTCGTCTCCCAGAATGGAAACAGCACTATTGTTTACTTCCAATGCTGTATAGAAAGCATACTCTCTAAAATCAAGCCCAAGTTTCTCACCTTTTCTATCAGATTCTTTGATTTGTGCCGCGAATGGAATTAAAACTTTCTCCAGAAACTCCACGGTGTCAATCATTCCGTTGTGGTAACGCTGAATCGCATCTTCAAGCATTTCGGAAAACTTCTTGCTTTCAACAAGATTTACCTTTGTTCTCTTTTTGATTTCGTCTTTCAGAAGTTTCTTTAGCAACTCAACCGCAAGATTCTTTTGCGGTAAGTCTTTTAACTCTTGTAAGAATCTTTCATCCAGAATTTCTATGTTCGGCTTTTTGATACCCGCTGCATCAAACAC
>DPSB01000538.1 GCA_003537495.1 Cytophagales bacterium
CTGGTCAAAAAGGTGGTCATCTAATTTATACGGGCGATGGAGCTAAATCCTATCAAGACTTCCATATACACAACTGGGAAGATGTGGCTTCACTTTAAGTACACCTATTTGAACTTTATTTACATACCTTTGTTTGCCTTTACAAACAATAACAATGTTAAAACCTACGCCAAAAGCCCTTCATATTTACCTGGAATCGAACCCTAACCCGAATTCGTTAAAGTTTGTAGTTAACGATATGCTGGTTCCGGAAGGAATGACGTTCGATTTTCCTACACCAGCCGATGCTGAACATGCACCGCTCGCGCAGGAATTGTTCATGTATCCGTTTGTAGATCGGGTATTTTACATGAGCAACTTCGTTACGGTTACTAAAAAAGAAGATGTTGAGTGGCTCGAAATTCAGGACACCCTTAAAAATCATATCAAAACTTTTTTAGAAAGTGGCAAACTGATTCTGGATATGAAAGGCCCTGAAGCACCAGAACAGGAAGAAACAGAAACTGTTAAGAAAATAAAAACTATCCTGGACGAGTACATCCGCCCCGCTGTAGAACAAGATGGTGGTGCAATTACTTTCCATTCGTACCAGGATAAAAAAGTTACTGTAGCGTTACAAGGTTCGTGCAGTGGTTGCCCATCCTCAACCGTAACGCTAAAAGCCGGTATCGAAAATCTCTTCAAGCGCATGATGCCAGAAGAAGTACAGGAAGTAGAAGCACTTTAAAGTATATTTTAAAGTTTAAAAGTTGAGGTAGCACTCACATTTTCTACTTCGTTACTTACAGGTATTAACTTCCCCATAAAGTTTGAAAGTTTAAAACTAACACCACTTAAACTTTCAAACTTTGTCCTTTAAACTCAGAATCCTACTTTTGAAGCATGCGAATTCTACTCACTTTGGCACTTATCTCAGGATTATCGGGCATAATGCAGGCACAATCGGTAAACGTAATGTCGTACAACATTCGGTTAGATACCGAGGCCGATGGTGTTAACCAGTGGAAAAACCGCCCCGACAAAGTGATCGGCCTGATCAAAAAATACAACCCCGATTTGTTTGGTGTGCAAGAGGCGATGCATAACCAGATGCTTGATCTACAAAAAGGTTTACCAGAATATAGTTATGTCGGTGTTGGTCGCGATGATGGCAAAGAGAAAGGCGAGTACTCCGCAATCTTTTATAAGAAAGAAATGTTTGAGGTACTGGTGCAAAATACCTTTTGGCTATCCGAAACACCCGACATGCCTGGAAGTAAAAGCTGGGATGCAGCTATTACACGCGTAGTTACGTTTGCTTTGCTTAAGGATAAAATCTCTGGTAAAATATTTCTGTACGCTAACTCCCACTTCGATCATATTGGCAAAGAGGCGAGAAACAACAGTGCCACCTTAATAAAACGTCTGATCGCCAGCACTATTAAAATTGCTTCTGGTCAAAATGAAAATCAAAAAATACCAGCTATTGTTTCGGGAGATTTTAACTCAGAGCCAACCGATGCTCCTTACCTAACCATTACCAATGGTGAACATTTTCGATTGTTTGATTCGAGGCCAACTGATAACCTGACGGGAACATTTTGTGGTTTTGAGTTGAATAAGATGGCATGCAAAACCATCGACTACATTTTTCATTCTGAAGATTGGAAGGCCTCCAACTATCAGGTTATTCAGGATAACTATGGAAAGTATTATCCATCCGATCATTTGCCTGTGTTGGTTACGCTAACCTTAAAATAACTGAAGCTGTTCTGCCACTACCCGCGGCTTGGTTGGCGTTGCACTTATTGTATATACATCCGATTCGTGGTGACGTGAAGCAATTATAATTTTAGTATTACCTGCCACAGCGTTAAACATACTCTCTACAATTTCCGGTTTATTATTGTGGTGCGATAAATGTCCCAATAATAAATGCGACATAAACTCAGGTCGATGTTCCATAAACAACTGCAACGCTTGCCTATTTGAAATGTGGCCAAATCCACCGCGAATTCTATTCTTGAGATGAAGTGGATAACCACCAGTCTCTAACATTTCCTCATCGTAGTTCGATTCCAAAATGGCTGCATGGCATTGTTTGAAATTATTGATGAGGTGTTTACACACCCGCCCCATATCGGTAAACACACCTACTGTTGTGTTTTGATGGGTAATCAAAAAACTATGCGGATCGGCCGCATCGTGATATTTTGGCAATGAGGTGATGATTAACTCACCAATAGTTACCGGTTGATAAGTAGAAAACCCATGCGACAATTTCATACTCCATTCAAGCGAATATCTTTGGCGCGTACCCATCGAGGCATACACCGGAATTTTATGTCGCTTTACAATTTTATGTAGCCCCGAAATATGATCGTTATGTTCGTGGGTAATAAAAATAGCTTTTACTTTTTCAATAGATAAGCCAAGACGCCTTAATCTGCGTTCTGTTTCACGGCACGAAATACCGGCATCGATCAATACAGCTTCTTCTGCATTGCCTACATAGTAGCAATTGCCATTACTACCAGAATTTAAAGATGCCAAGGTTAACGCCATTGCACGAAATTAGTAATCTGAACGGATTACTTTTTATTGGCTAAATAAACTCCACTAATGATTAAGCCCATCCCCACCAAATGCCAAACGGTTAACACTTCGCCATCAATTACACCCCACATTACTGCAACAATTGGCATAATGTAGGTTACCGAACTGGCAAACAAAGGCGTTGAAATCCCAATCAGTTTTACAAAAAGCAGGTTGGCGATGGCAGTACTCATCAGTGCCAGTATAAGAACAAAACCCAAGCCCTTCCAGGCACCCGGTGTTTGCACCAGAATACTTACAAAATCGGTAGCCAGAAAAAGATAAGCAGCAGCTATTGGCCCAACAAACAAAAGGGAAACGCTGGTAATGGTTAAAGATCCTAAACCCGCAATCTTAAACTTTATCCAATTCAGATTAGCCCCATAAAAAGCGCACGCAGCCACAATTAACAAGGCATACAAATTAAAACCGGTAATACTTCCACCCGATCGCGAAAGCGCAAGCAGTACAGTACCACCGAATGAAATAACTACACCCAATAGTGCAAAGCCTTTAAACCGCTGGCTAAAGAGCAACACACCAAAGATCATTGTCCACACGGGTGAAAGCGTATTTAATATTCCAGCAAGTGAGCTATTTAATTGTGTTTGCGCCCAGGCAAAAAGAAATGCCGGAAAGAAAATCCCCATCAACCCCGAAACAAAAAGTTTAAAGGAGTCGCCATCCTTAAGTTCTCTTAGTCGCGGTAACGCCAACGGTAAAAGAAAAAGCGAAGCTGCTGTTACGCGCAAGGCACCTACCACATCGGGTGGAAAATATTTCAGACCTTGTTTAATGAGAATAAAGGATGTTCCCCAGATCAGCGACAGAACAATCAATAGAAAGACTGCCGTAAAGTTTTTGTTTTGAGACATAAATGCGAAGGCGGCTCAAAGAAAGCTAATCGCTTGGGGAATTCAAATGCGGTTTGTTGCGTTGCTTAAAAATTTGCGTTTATAAGAATAAGGTCAAGGCCCTTAACTTTCTTAAGCGCTTGATCAGCCGTGAGCAAGGGAACATCGAAATAAATTGCGGTGGCGCAAATTACGGCATCAGGAAGTTTAAGTTTGGTGAGTTTCCTTATTTCAATTGCCTTTTCTTTTATCGACTCGTTGAGGGGAGAAATGTAAAACTGGTTAAGCATTCTACCTAACACTTCGGTCTCAGGCTTGGTTAGCGATGGCCAACTTCGAATTTCCATCTCTGTTATAACCGAAATGGAAACCTGTTTATCTCGAATGATTTCAGCTATATCACTGTTTCCTGATGTCAGGTAGATCAGAATATTTGTGTCAATGATTAACTCAACGCCATTCATCTCTCATCTCTCGTTGAATCGAAAGAGCATCCCCACCCCATTTGATTTTGCCAATAAACGGATCGGGATTAAATCCTTTTTTTTTCTTGCTTAACAAAGCTCTGCGCGCTTTCTCAAGTTTAGCCTTTGTAATGGGCTTTGTAATTTCAATTAACATGCTTACAATATAAGAAATTATGCAATTAAAACTTCGGTAGCCTCAGCATAGGTCTTCACAACTTCGCTTAGTATCTGATTCACTTCTGCATGCGTATCGGCTTCAACCAGTCGGGTGCGGAATGGCTTAAAGTCGGCAGTACCTCTGAAGTAATTGGTGTAATGCCTGCGCATTTCAAAAATGCCCAACTTATCTCCTTTCCAGCGAATGGAAAAATCAAGATGCTGACGCACGATGCGCACACGTTCGGTCATATCAGGGGATGGAAGTTGTGTTCCGGTTTTTAGATAATGTTTTATCTCGTTGAAAAACCAGGGCGCACCAATACTCGCGCGACCAATCATCACACCATCTACACCATACCGGTTTTTATACTCCAGCGCCTTTTGTGGTGAATCGATATCACCATTACCAAAAATAGAAATATGCATGCGCGGATTCTCTTTCACTTTACCGATCAATGTCCAATCGGCAGAACCTTTGTACATCTGCACGCGTGTGCGTCCGTGTATTGACAAAGCTTTGATGCCTATGTCTTGTAAGCGTTCGGCTACCTCCACAATATTTTTGGTGCTATCATCCCAACCCAAACGGGTTTTAACGGTAACGGGCAATGAAGTTGCTTTCACTACCTCTTCCGTCATGCGTACCATCTTGGGTATATCTTGCAGCAATGCCGCACCAGCACCTTTGCACGCCACAGCTTTAACCGGACAACCGTAGTTAATATCAATCAGATCGGGATTGGCTGCGGCTGCAATCTCGGCCGCTTCGCGCATGCTATCTACATTGCCACCAAAAAGCTGAATGCCGATGGGGCGCTCGTACTCAAATATGTCGAGCTTTTGTTTGCTTTTGGCTGCGTGGCGAATCAAACCTTCGCTGGAAATAAACTCGGTGTACATTAAATCAGCACCACCGGCTTTGCACACTGCACGAAAAGGTGGATCGCTCACATCCTCCATAGGTGCAAGTAAGAGTGGGAAATCCCCCAGTTCGATGTTACCAATTTTTACCATGTTCAAACTAGTTGATTTTCTCTATCACTATTTTGTTTTCCTTTTTTTGCTGATATGACAAATAAATAAACGATTTGGAATAACTGACCGATTGACTTTTTTTCGACAAATCCAATTCCTTCTTTCTTAAAACCAACTTTATATTTGGTGTGATGACTTCTGAATCTTTAATCGGCTTTAAGTCAGTTTTAGAAACGGATAAATTTGTGAATGTATAAAATCCAGATGGCCCACCGCCAACAGTTAGTCCTCCGGCAGAAGGGCCACCAACACCTCCGTATCCACCTGCGGGCATACCAACAGATTCCGACTCGTTCAAAATGGTTATTATTAAGTTCCCTTCTTTAGATTCCTTGTAACGTATCTGAATTGATCCGTTAAATTTTTTAATAAATTGCTTTCCTAGTTTATTCGCAGAAAGGGCTACGGTATCTCCGTTTGATTGATAAATAGGAATAGACTTGTAACCTGCTATGGATTTTTCATCTTCTGTAAGTATTGTTTGGGCAATCGGCTTTGTTGATAAATCGCGAAGCTCGATCGCTAATCGCCTACCATTCAAATCAAATATGCTTTTGAAAAGCAGTATCGTTGTATCAGAAATATAATAAGCCAAATCAGAGATATCTTCCGTTTGCTTCACCTCAAACTCCTGAACTCCTGATTCTGAAATTTTCATAATTGAAATAACACCATAGTTGTCTGTAGCAATTATTAAAGTATTATCAACAAATTTTAACTGGTTCCCATTCAACTTTGAGAAATCAAAATCGATAACGTCATTTAAATAAACATTCAATTGGTTCTTCTTAAATCTTTTGAGTATTTCGTCTTTTACAACAGCTTTCCAAACTAAATCAACTTTATTATTACTTATCCTTAGTATTGTCAAACTACTTTCTTTGCTGTTTTTATACAGTCTATAGTATTGATTGTTATTCGTGAACGAGAAGTAAAATTCGTCCCCGTTTTCAATCTCATTAATTTCAAGTTCACCAATATTCGTAACTCCGTTTGGCTTCTTCTCGAATTTCAAAAAGTAGTTACCTTTCTTTTGATTGAGAGATCCTTCCAAATAAATGTAGGTTAATTCGTCTGAATAACTTGTTCCTTTATAATCCAAGAAACATTCAACACATGAAAATTGACCTAAGACACCACCATCAGGGCTTATATAGTAATACCACTGAGTACGGTAAGAATTCTTCTGAGGAATTCGTGTAAGGCCACTCATTTTTAGAATACCATATCCATCATTGGAAAAAATGATTTCTTGATTAAACATCTCAAAATTCTTAGGAATTTCTAGTTCGAAAAAATTTTGAGTTTGGGCTGAAATGTGGGAACTCAATAAAATTGTTCCAAGGATAAATAGTTTAGCTATTTTCATAATTCGTATTCAATTAAATATCAATAAACCAGGTTTCCTTAGGGGAAATGATCGGTTTGATAAATTAAATTAAAACCCCGTTGTTTGCGGCAC
>DPSB01000250.1:0-1548 GCA_003537495.1 Cytophagales bacterium
TTTTTATTGATGAGATTGATAAAATTGCATCTGGCGCTTCAAAAAAGGGTGGTGGCCCCGATGTAAGTCGCGAAGGAGTACAACGCGATTTATTACCCATTGTAGAAGGTAGCACGGTAAACACTAAGTATGGTGTTATAAAAACAGATCACGTTTTATTTGTGGCGGCTGGGGCGTTTCATATTTCAAAGCCATCCGATCTTATTCCCGAATTGCAAGGCAGGTTTCCAATTCGCGTGGAACTTACTAATCTCACCAAAGAGGACTTTGTACGGATTTTAAAAGAACCTAAAAATGCATTAACCAAACAATATCAGGCGCTGTTCGAAGCTGAAGGTGTAAACGTTTCGTTTGATGATGAGGCAGTGGATGAAATTGCCAAGACCGCATTTGATATTAATGCCGAAGTTGAAAATATTGGTGCCCGAAGGCTGCATACCGTTATGAGCCGATTGCTGAATGAATTTTTATTTGATGTACCCGATAAAATTGCAGCCAATACCGAAATCTTGATAACCCGTAAACTGGTTCAGGAAAAACTTAGCGGGTTAATTAAAAATCGAGACCTTAGTGAGTATATCTTGTAAGCATGAGGGTTGCGTGCATCGTACTTTTTATCAGCTGTTCAAACCTGTTGGCGCAACCCCATGCAGATTCTCTTCGCAGTAAATATGTGCAGCGTTTTCCGGATAAATTTTTTATCTGGCCGGTTATTAAACAGCGCAGTTTGATTTTTGATGTCAGTCAGCGTTCCAATCGGACGAATGTGTTGAACTATCGCCCGAACAATTCATTTGGGGTTGGCCTTGGTTTTTATTTATTCGAAGTTGCTTTTGAAGTAACTTCCTCTATTCCGTTAAACGAAAAAAGCCGCATCACCTATGGCGAATCGGATGTGCGCGATCTGCAAATAAATTTTCTGGCTAAAAATTTTGGTGGCGATGTATTCCGGCAAAATTATTCCGGGTTTTATGTAGCCGATCCCAATCAGTTGGTTCCTACCGATGACGAGTTTGCCAAACGACCCGATATTGAAATGACCAATACCGGTGTAAATGGGATTTACATTTTTAATCATGAAAAATTCTCGTTACGATCAGCTTACAATTATTCTGAACGCCAATTGAAAACCGGTGGTTCTTTCGTGGTGACAGGAACTTTAAACACGCTTAGGTTAAAGGCCGACTCAACTATTCTTGGTTCGCGTTACCGCGATTTTTTTCCGTTGGGTGGTTCGTTTGATCAAATGCATTATACAACTTTTGGACTTGCTCCGGGTTATACCTTTAGTCTGGTGTATCGCTCATTTTTTCTGAATTCTTCTTTGGCGATTGGGCCTGCGCATCATTGGATTTATTACAAACCTGCTGGCGCGCGCGAACAATTTGATATGGCTATTAACACCTATGCCGATATTCGCATGGCATTGGGTTATAACAGCGATCGTTTTTTTGCAGGTATGAGTTACGTTACTCAATCGCGCGATATTCGTTTTGATGACATCCGGTTTACCAGCAATAGTTCTGTGTTCAGAATTCTGGCGGGCTT
>DPSB01000250.1:1787-2195 GCA_003537495.1 Cytophagales bacterium
CAGAATTCTGGCGGGCTTTCGCTTTCGCGAAGTTGGAATATTAAAAAAGCGGGCGGTAGATCTGGTGCCCTTGAATCTGGTTCATTGATAGAAGCAGGCAGTTGGCAGCCAATAGTAAGCAAGTGGTTTCAAGAACACAATGTACCATTGCGCATATTGGTTTTGCTCTCATCGGTTTGTGTCTTACTCATCGAAAAAAATACTCATTCTTCCATCCTCGGTCTGTGTCTTCACAGACCGAAAAGAATATCCTGTCTGTTGCCTGCATACAGACTTCAAATCCTATAAGCTACTCATCATCGCGCATAATAGTTTTGCGATGATTGATTCCCCAGTTTACAATGGTGTTAATTACGTTGCGCAATGTTTTACCATACGGAGTAATTGCATAATCAACCGTAATGGGTT
>DPSB01000250.1:2473-2859 GCA_003537495.1 Cytophagales bacterium
GCATAATCAACCGTAATGGGTTTGGTAGGCAGTACCGTACGTTTCACTAATTGGTTTGCTTCCAGGTCGTGCAGCTCTTTCGAAAGCATTTTAGCGCCAATGCCGTTTACCATTCGCATCAAATCCATAAAGCGCATGTTACCTTTAAACATAAGAGCTGCAAGAATCTGAATTTTCCATTTGCCACTTAATATCTCCATCACATCGCGTGCAGCTATAATCTTTTGATTTTGTTCGCTACAGCTTATTTCAGTATGGTTGTCAACATACGCTGCTTCTACTTCCGGTATCAAAATATCATTCATAAGTCCAAATTTCATATATCAACCAAAATAGGGTGCTATTAGTTTCCTTGAGGAAACTGGTTTCTAAAAGGAAACCCATAG
>DPSB01000363.1 GCA_003537495.1 Cytophagales bacterium
TGATCTCGTGTGGTAACAATGCCACGGAAGCGGCAGCCGAGGAGCATCATGATGAAGAGGAGAATACCGTAGAACTCACACCTGAACAGATAAAGACCGCAGGTATTCAATTCGGTAAAGTTGAACAAAAACAAATCAGTGGAACCATTAAGGTTAATGGTGTACTCGATGTTCCTCCACAACAACTGGTAAGTGTTTCAGCTCCATTAGGCGGATTTCTTAAAAGCACTGTGCTGCTCCAAGGTTCAAGAGTTATCAAGGGGCAATTGATTGCAGTAATTGAAAATCCTGAATACATTCAACTACAACAAGACTACTTGGAAGCTAAGAATCAGTTTGATTTTGCGCTGGCTGACTATGAACGGCAGCAAGAACTTGCTAAGGAAAATGTGAATGCGCAAAAAACCTTGCAACAAGCAAAGACAACCTATCAAAGTTGGTTAGCTAAAAAGAACGGTTTATTAGGCAAACTCAAACTAATCAATATTGATATTGTGACCCTTGAAACAGGAACTATCTCCAGCACATCAAATATTTATTCAACAATTACAGGCTACGTTACAGAAGTAAATGTAAACATCGGCATGTTTGTGAATCCCAGCGATATACTCTTTGAGATTGTGGATACAGAGCATTTGCATGCTGAGTTGATAATTTTTGAGAAGGATGTTCGTAAGATTAAAATCGGACAAAAGGTAAGGTTTACGCTTGCCAATGAAATTACGGAACGCATGGCGACTGTGTACTTGATCGGAAGGGAGATTAGTTCTGACAGAACCATTCGTATTCACTGTCATATCGATAAGGAAGATAAAGATTTGTTGCCAGGCATGTACCTAAAGGCTATTGTAGAAACAGGTGGCGCTGCGGTATCTGCATTGCCGAATGAAGCTATCATCGATTACCAGGGGAAGAAATATATTTTCATTAAAACCAAAGAAGGTCATGAGCATGAAGAAGAAACAAGTACAAACGAATCGCAAGAAGGTGCTGAGCACAAAGAAGAGGGTCAGCACTTTTTAATGCAGGAGATAACCGTTGGCAATAGTGAATTAGGATATACCGAAGTAATCGTATCAGAAGTATGGAATTCTGAAAATGAAGTTGTTGTGAAAGGGGCTTATGCCATCCTTTCAAAAATGAAAAATAGTGAGGAAGAAGGACACGCACATTAATATGAATATCAGATTACAATATTGTTTAGATATGCCTCTGGATGAAGTCTGGAGCCGTGTAATGAAGTTGT
The DNA here is from genome assembly GCA_003537495.1 of Cytophagales bacterium. Classification (GTDB taxonomy): domain Bacteria; phylum Bacteroidota; class Bacteroidia; order Cytophagales; family Cyclobacteriaceae; genus ELB16-189. The sequence continues at coordinate 1,247 of DPSB01000363.1, forward strand.
CCACGCTCCATTATGTTGCCAACCCAATTTTAAAATTTGAAGCAGTAAATCCCAAGATTCTACCTGAGGAATGGAGCGATGGAGATTACGAGACATCGTTGTTTCTATTCGGGCACATTCCCTTCGGACGTCAACACATTGTAATTGAAATTCCAAGCACAACATCGAATAATACAAAAGTATTGATTGATCATGGATATGGTTCGATGGTTCGAATCTGGAAGCACACTATTACCCTTACTAAAAAAACAGATTTACAAACGAACTACCAAGATGAAGTAATTATTCAAGCTGGAGTGCTCACACCATTCGTATGGGCGTTTGCCTGGATTTTCTATCGTTGGAGAAGACGTAACTGGTTTAGATTAATAAAATCAAAGCAATGAAACTGTATTGGAAAATGCCTGATGGTTTGAAGGTTCATTATCATCAGGAGCTTAACGACTACAAGAAGGAATTGGCTAAGGGGAATTTGCAAGTAGCCTGGCGGCACCTGGAACGTGCACATATTCTTGGACAACCCTGGCCGATAGAGCATTCCGAAGTACATTGGGTCATGCTCAAATTCGGCATACGGATCAAAGATACAAGAGAGATTATTGGTCAAATACCCAGGCTTCTGGTTGGTGGGGTTAAATCATTTGTAGGTACTATTCCCGTGGGTAACACAGGTGGTGCCGATGTACCACCCTTGCGGCCTATGGAAATACCGGAAGACTTGCAGGCTATTTTGAAACCCTATCGCACTGATAAATGATAACACTCATTGCAGGAAGTTTAACACTGAGTGTGCTCCATGCACTTATACCTAACCATTGGTTACCAGTACTCGCCATTGCCAGAAAGGAAAACTGGTCGGTAAATAAGGCAACGAAGGTTACACTCATTGCTGGACTGGCACATGCGTTAAGTACTGTACTTATCGGGTTTATTATTGGTGTTGCGGGTATTCAGTTAGCAGCCAATCTGAATTACTTCACTGCATACATTGCACCTTCTGTATTAATCGCATTAGGAGTCTTTTTTATTTATCAGCATCATACTCATAAACACTTTCACCTGCACCGTCATAAAGAGATTGTTTCAGACAAAAAAGTAATAGTCAGTTTAGTCGTAGCCATGTTCTTTTCACCCTGCTTTGAAATTGAAGCATATTTTCTAATGGCTGGTGCTCGTGGATTGAAACTGGTGTCATTGATTGCTTTACTGTACACCGTTGTAACTGTTGGTGGTATGGTTATTTGGGTGAGTATAACCTATAGAGGATTGCTGAAACTTAACTGGCATACCCTTGAACACAATGCAGGAATTATAACAGGTATCACATTGGTGTTAACGGGTATCCTTTCATTCTTCATTCATTAAAATTTTATTTATGGCTGAACATCAACACACAAATATTCAATCGGATGATGGTTGCTGCACCCCCGAACAAAAAACTGTGCTGCAAAACAAACAATCCAACCAAACAGAAAATGAGAAGGGCATCAATAAAGAATGGCTGTCGGCCATCGCCAGTTTTATTCTACTAGCCACAGGTCTGCTACTGGACAATTGGATACAACCCTCATGGTTCGAAAATATGTTTCGGTTTATATGGTATGCCCTTGCTTATCTTCCTGTAGGGCTTCCGGTCTTAATAAAAGGAATCAAATATGCATTTCGGGGCGAAGTATTCACGGAGTTTATTCTGATGAGTATTGCGACTATTGGAGCTTTCTATATTGGTGAGTATCCGGAAGGTGTTGCAGTCATGGTTTTCTATGCTATAGGAGAACTATTTCAAAGTGCGGCAGTAAACCGTGCGAAGCGTAGTATCAAGGCGCTCATGGATGTGAGACCAGATGTAGCTTCTGTCTATCGAAATGGTAATGTTGTGAATGTCGACCCAACTGAAGTGAAGGTTGGTGAAACTATTTTCATAAAGGTTGGCGAACGTGTACCGCTCGATGGAGAAATGTTGAGTGAGGGAAGTTCATTTAACACTGCTGCGCTCACGGGCGAAAGCAAACCTACTACGTTAGAAAAAGGTGAAACGGTGCTGGCAGGAATGATCAACGAATCAAAAGTAGTTGATTTAAAAGTCACAAAACTCTTCAACGAAAGTTCCCTTGCCCGAATCCTTGAGTTGGTGCAGAATGCAACAGGCCGGAAAGCAAAAACGGAATTGTTTATTCGAAGATTTGCCAATGTCTATACACCCATTGTTGTATTCCTTGCGGTAGCACTAACACTTTTACCTTTCTTCTTCGTGCAGGAATATGTGTTTGATCAATGGCTCTATCGCGCATTAATTTTTCTGGTCATATCTTGTCCGTGTGCGTTGGTTGTTGCCATCCCTCTTGGATACTTCGGAGGTATTGGCGCAGGTTCTCGGAATGGAATATTGTTTAAGGGTTCCAATTATCTTGACTTGATGACACGTGTAGATACGGTTGTCATGGACAAAACCGGAACACTTACCAAAGGTGTTTTCAAAGTGCAGCAAGTTGTGAACAAGGGCATGAGTGAAAAAGAATGGATTCCGCTCGTGGCAGCATTGGAATCCAACTCAAATCATCCGGTTGCAAAAGCAGTTGTCGAGTATGCGAATGGGAAATTCGATAAGGTCGGTGTTGATAGCCTTGAAGAAATAAAAGGGCATGGTCTGAAAGGAAATGTACAGGGTAAGGAGGTTCTTGCTGGTAACGTTAGGCTCTTGTCTAAGTTTGGTGTTCAAGTAGATCAAGACACTATTGCTGTAACAGATACAATTGTTGCAGTGGCGGTAGACAAATCGTTTGCCGGATATTTAACAATCGCTGATGAAGTAAAGGAAGATAGCCCAGGTGCAATTAAGCTTATGCAATCTTTGGGAATTAAAACCATTATGCTTAGTGGCGACAAACAAGCAGTAGCTGATAAGGTGGCCAAATCATTAGGCATAGACCAAGCCTATGGCGATCTCCTTCCCGAACATAAGGTTGAAAAAGTCGAAGCAATAAAGAAAGACAAGAAAGAAGCTGTGGCATTTGTTGGCGATGGGATTAACGATGCTCCTGTCCTTGCTTTAAGCGATGTGGGCATAGCAATGGGTGGCCTGGGTAGTGATGCAGCCATTGAAACCGCTGATATTGTTATACAAACCGATCAACCTTCGAAGATTGTAACCGCTATTAAAATCGGAAAAGCAACTAATAAAATCGTTTGGCAAAACATCGCCTTAGCTTTTGGAGTAAAGGTAATTGTAATGGTACTGGGCGCAGGAGGATTGGCCTCCATGTGGGAGGCAGTGTTTGCTGATGTGGGTGTAGCATTGCTGGCAATATTGAATGCCGTAAGGATTCAAAGAATGAAATTTCACTAAACACTTAATTCGAATCAACGAAATTTAACTTACTCCAACTTTTTTTGAAAAGTTTTAACTCAATCTCAACTCTATTTTAACCCGCAGTTAGCTGCAATGAAATCTTGAAATCGTAAATAATCATTCACAATGTTTCACAATCCTTTAAAAACTTTAAGGGTGATTATGGTCGTTGTCGATATTGCTCCCAAAACAGAAGAAATGAAAGTGAAGGAGGCAAGTGAGACTAAAAAGGAAGAGGTTTTTGTTTTAAAACCTCTTACTCATAAACAGTTGGCAGAGATGTATGGGGTGAGTTGGTTGACCTTCCAGAATTGGATTAAAAAGGTGGAAAAGGAAGTGGGAAAGAAAACAGGGCACTTTTACCATGTGCCCCAAGTGCGAAAAATTTTTCAACTCTTCGGAATACCAAAGCAGATTAACGTTACAGTTAATGATGTTGAAGAATTATTTTAGTCACAGAGGTAATTATCCTTGTGGTGTTTTCTTGAGTTGCTCTTTTAATAGCACCATGTCACCCTCTAAGGCATTAATCCTCTCGTACAATCCGGAAGGTTCTGGTGCCTGACGGGTTAGCTTAATCTTGAATTTCCAAACTTCTTTAATATTCTCAACTGGTAGAGGAAACGTTGGATACTGAGGGTCTTTGTTGTCCGATTTACAAATAATCACGCCTCCTTTATCGAGGTAATTCAGGCAACGTTTCAATACTATGTTATCAACTTCCTGGGCATTGTTTACCAAAATGTAAACGAAGCCGTCTTTAATCTCTTCCAGTCTCTCCACATATTCGCCCACCACAATATCTCCAGGAAAAAATCCTGTACGATCAGCTAACATGCTGTATCCGCTTACCTCAAAAGCTCTGTACGTTCCATGATTCAGACCAGGAAGCCAAAAGGTTGGGAGATGCTCAATGTATTCAGGTTGTTGCGCTCCTTGAAGGTATCCGGCCTGTGCTTTAATCGGAACCAGCACAATATTATCTCTTCCGGTTTTGTCCACAGTTGTTACCAAAGTCCTGACAGGAGATACAGCCATTTCTGATGGCTTTTTGCTCTTTGCATGACCTACTAAGTTGTCCCAACTTGTTGAGTAATACTTAACTATCTTGTCAATCGACTCCAAAGACGGGTACATTTGGCCGCTTTCAATCTGCGATACGGCTGAACGGCTCAAATCCACAGGAGCGCCAAATTCTTCCTGAGAAAGCCCTTTTTCCAACCTCAAGACCTTAATTTGGTTTCCTAAGACACTCTTTGTCAGCATAAATTTATTTGTTTAGTAAAACTTGACAATATTAGTAAGC
>DPSB01000165.1 GCA_003537495.1 Cytophagales bacterium
TCCAATATTCTTTACATTCGAAGCTTGTTTACGGCTCCTGTCTCCTGACTATCAACTTAAAACCACTTTAAAAAATGGCAACATTTAATCTCACCGTTAACGGCAAAAAGCAAACAGTAGAAGTCGACCCGACAACGCCTGTACTGTGGGTGTTGCGCGATCACCTCAACCTGGTGGGCACCAAGTTTGGTTGTGGCATGGCACAATGTGGCGCCTGCACCATCCATGTAAATGGTAGTGCAACACGTTCGTGTATGCTTCCGGTATCATCCGTGGGCGATCAGGAAATTACAACCATCGAAGGTTTATCTGAAGCGGGCGATCATCCCGTACAAAAAGCCTGGCTCGAACACGATGTGCCGCAATGTGGCTACTGCCAGGCCGGACAAATAATGAGTGCGGCTGCTTTACTCAAAGAAAATCCTAATCCTACCGATGAGCAGATTGAAACCGCTATGAATGGTAACATCTGCCGGTGTGGTACGTATGTGCGCATCAAAGCCGCAGTTAAAACAGCTTCTCAAAATTTAAACGCCTAAGCTTATGACAGCAATAAAAACTTCAATCGGCAGACGTTCATTTCTAAAAACTTCGGCACTGGCAGGTGGTGGAATGATGTTAAGCTTCAGTTGGCTGGTAGGCTGCAAGCCTGCACCCGATATGGTGGAACTTCCCAAAGAATGGTTTGAGTTAAACGGCTATCTGAAAATAGGTGATAATGGATTAGTTACCATCATGTCGCCCAACCCCGAGATTGGCCAGAATGTAAAAACCTCTATGCCTATGTTGGTAGCGGAGGAGTTGGATGTGGATTGGAAGAATGTAATTGTAGAACAAGCACCACTCAATACAACCATCTTCACACGACAATTGGCGGGCGGAAGTCAATCCATCAGTCAGGGTTGGAAGAGTTTGCGCATGGCTGGTGCAACTGCACGCAGAATGTTACGCGAGGCGGCCGCCAAAGCCTGGCAGGTTCCGGTAGATGAAATAACAACCGAAGCGAGCATGTTGTATCACAAAGCCAGTGGTAAGTCAGCAAGCTATGGGGAGATGGCATCAGCAGCAGCCAAAATAGAAGTACCGAAAGAAGTGGAATTAAAAAATAACAGCGACTTTAAAATTATCGGTACCTCGCGCAACAATGTAGATGGTAAAAAGATTGTAACCGGTCAGCCGCTTTACGGATTGGATTATCGCAAGGAAGGCATGTTGATCGCTATGATTGCACACCCGCCTGCTTTTGGTATGAAACTAAAAAGCGTGGATGACTCACAGGCTCGTACCATGCCGGGTATCAAAGATGTATTCACCATTAAAACCTATCCGGAAGATTATGCACAACAATGGTGCGATGTAGATTCATTCCCCGAATTAGTGGTTGTAGTGGGCAACACCACATGGGAAGTGATGAATGCGCGCAAAGCCTTGAAGCTGGAGTGGGAACAATTTTCCGATCATGAACTTACCTCTTCTACCTTCTGGGGAACGACAGTAAAAATAAAAGTGCCGGGTGGTTTAGAGAACAGTGCGCAACATGCTAAAGTAATGAGTGACCTTTCTGCAAAAGCCGGAAAAGTTGTTCGCAAAGACGGTAACCCCGAAGCGGTATTCAAGAAGGCAGCTAAAGTAGTGGAGCGTTCTTATACCGCTCCATTCCTTGCGCACAATACCATGGAGCCCATGAACTTCTTCGCACATGTTACCGATGAGAAAGCCGAGTTGGTGGGCCCGATTCAAACTCCGGAATTTATGGAGAAGAGTGTTGCCGCACGACTCAATTTGCCATTGGAGAAAATTGACATTCAAATGACGCGGCAGGGTGGAGGTTTTGGAAGAAGACTGTATGGACACTTCTTAGTGGAGGCTGCGGTGATCTCGCAAAAAGTGAAAGCTCCGGTTAAATTATTTTATACCCGCGAGGATGATATGTCGTTTGGCGTGTATCGCCCTGCGTATCATGCGTTGTACCGCGCAGCTTTGGATGAAAACAATAACCTGATTGCCTTTCATGTGAAGGCTGGAGGTATTCCAGAGAGTCCATTGTTTGCCAATCGCTTTCCGGCTGGTGCCGTTAAAAATTATCTTGCTGAATCGTGGACAGCCGAATCGAACATCAGCGTGGGTGCATTCCGCGCACCGGCTTCCAACTTTATTGCAGGTGCTGAACAATCGTTTTTAGATGAAGTGGCGGAGGCAGCCGGAAAAGATCCGATTCAGTTTCGCATTGATTTGTTGAACCGTGTTGTAAGTAATCCGGTTGGCGAGAACAATGATTATGAAGCGAAGCGATTGATTGGGGTGCTTGAACTGGTAAGAAGCAAATCGAACTGGGGACAAGACATGCCGGAGATACATCGGGGTGTGTCGGCCTACTTCTGTCACGATAGTTATGTGGCGCACGTAATTGATTTGAAAGTTGACAATGGCAAACCGCGTGTTGAGAAAGTACATTGTGCAGTAGACTGTGGGATTGTAGTCAATCCGATTGCCGCTATTAACCTGGTGGAAGGCGGTTCTGTTGATGGCATCGGTCATGCCATGTACAGCGGATTAACATTTACCAACGGTACTCCCGATCAGATTAATTTTGACAAGTATCGTTTAATCCGACACAAGGAAGCACCGAAGGCTATTGATGTTCACTTTGTGGATAGCGATGTAGATCCAACCGGATTGGGCGAGCCACCGTTCCCACCCGTGATTGGTGCGTTGGCGAATGCATTGTATAAAGCAACCGGCAAACGTCATTATCAACAACCGTATTTGGGTGCGGGGATAACGTTGGGATAAATTCATTATGCGGCCGCCCAGATTGGATTACGCGAAGCGCGTGAAGCAATCTGGGCCGGGCTATTCGCTACAAGTCCGTCAACGCACAAGCCCACACACTTCGGGCTTTACGCTTCTATCCCTGGCCGAGGCTAAGAGATATATTCAATTTTAGATATCGACCAACGAGTATTATTACTTAATGATTAACTACCATTTACTTGATTGACTTCTGTGTATTCTTTCAAAATCAGCACTAAGATTACCTCTGATATTCTTAATAATTTGCATATCAAGAGACTTTATTCCATAGGAATTTTCTTTCCTTGTATGATCTAGAATTTCCTGAGCCTGTAAATAATCCAAGAATGTCATAACAGATTTTTTCCGACCTTGAATATCACGATTTCCATGAGCATCAGCTTCTGGAAACTCCCTAGAAATGCCTTGAAAAAATTTATCATCAAATATTGGCGTGTCTTGGACTATTAAATCATGGTAATAGAATTTGTTAATTAAGTTTTTACAATAGAAAACACCAGCTTGAGTGATTCCCAAGTGATGTGAAGGTTTGAGTTCATTTTCAGTCTCAATGTCTGATGTGAAATCGTTTGTAAATATTAAGCCATGTTCATATAACATATTTAGTTCATCCAAAATTATATCACTGGTATATCCAGCTTTGATAAAGTCATCTACTAGGTTTGAAACAGGAATAAATAAATTTTTTCTGGAGGCACCGACATTTTTCTCAATGATTGAATCTAGAAGTCTTATTTTGGTGAAATGATTAAGATTCCTCTGAGAGGGGTAAAACAAATTAACTAGAGTACTTTTCTTAGACTGGTAATAATAACTTGATTCTAAAGCGACAGCCTTTACAAATTCCCATATGGGTATTCCACCTCTTCCAGACTTTCCATATTCGAAAGACATGTACATATTTGTTTTTGTATGACCTGATAAAATAAAAAATTTAAATTTTTCGAGCCCATTCCTAATATTTGGATAAGAGGTCTCTTCTAGGAATGATAGAATTTCCGACCCACTTTGTTCAAAGAGAGACTTATATAATTTCTCGAACAGATGTCCTAGGCTTCCTTCGCTAAAATCCATTTTTATGGCATCATCATTGAGCCTAATTTTCTTAAATTGAAAGTTTGTTAGGACATATTTGAATCGCTTCTTAAGCACTTCTCGATATGGAGGAGCCGTTATATGAAATACTGTTGAGTGATATGCGTCAAATGGTGGTTTGCTCTTGAATTTATAAAAATAACCTTCTCGTAGACTTATTAGAACAGTAATTTTTAGGTTGCGATGTAAAGAATGTCCAAGAATGAAAACTTCTTTTTGTATTTCTTCTTTTAGTTGATCTGCATTGTCGATAACAATACAAATCCTTTTATTACATTGATTTGTTAGATATGCAGAAATTTTGGTTAGATGAGCTATCGGATCTTTGACTTCGTTTTCTAGGTATTGACTTATTTTATTATCTAAAACCTCCTGATCAGTGATGTGATTCCAAAAACTCGTTTTCTGATTTTCTATCCCCCTTTCGTATATTATCCGGAGAATTTGATTTGATGTAAGATTGAGCTTTGGATATTCCTGGTAAAGGAGATTTACAAGTTTTCGATATATAGATGCTGTGTCCTTAACAGTGCTTTCGGTCTCATTTCTAAAGTCGAGATATAGAACTGGCCTATTTTTCTTGTCGTCTTTGTCGAGTTCAATTTCAAGAAAGTATTTAATGAAGGTAGTCTTGCCAGATCCAGTTCCTCCAATTATTATTATTGGATCTGGTAATTTATTGTCTGTGTTGAGGATTTGTTCTTTTAATTGGTTATGGGTGCTAGAGGTATTTTGGGTCGGATTAATTCTACTATCAAATGTTGGCGGTTTATCTGAAAAGATAAAGCCTAGTTCTGAGTTGTACTTTTTGATATCCTCGTTTTTGACATAGCACTCTTCAAGAATTCGAAGATCTTTTAAATTTTCCAGATTGTAAATCTCTTCGAATACTTCTGTAATAATTGGTATTAGTTCATGACTGAGTGTATTTCTAACAAGTTCATCATCTTTTCGTTTCAGATTGTTAGTTTTTACAATTGTCTTCCATTTGATCTCCTCCTGAAACAATTTTAATCTTCCATGATGTTGGACGTATTCTTTTGAAATTGTTTCGGAAAACAAAATAAAATCCTTTTCTATCGAATCTAAATCTT
>DPSB01000344.1 GCA_003537495.1 Cytophagales bacterium
TTTAAAATCCAATCCACAACTATGAATTTCCTCTCGCCCTCATGAGCTTTCTTCACCCACAAGCTAAAAACTTCGCTTCAGCTAAAATTCTAAGCACAAAGCCCTAAACCGTTTAGGTCATATATTTTTCAGAAAAAATGAACTTTTGGGGCTTGGACTGAGTTTCCTGATTAGCTAACTTTGTCTTCGTGAGCAAAGACTTTATCAGGCACATATTTTACTACAAAAAGTATTACCTCGATTTCTTTGAAACCCTGAAGCCAGAAGTAAAAGCCAAGTTTAACTGGACGTTGGGATTAATTTCAACGATTGAGAGGGTTCCTGAAAAGTATTTTAAACACATGGAGAACTCGGACGGAATTTTTGAAGTTCGTGTCGAAGTGGGAAGCGATATAAATCGGGTCTTTAGTTTCTTCGATAAAGGACAATTGATAATTCTCGTTAACGGATTTCAAAAGAAATCCCAAAAGACTCCTAAGAAAGAAATTGAACTAGCTGAGAGATTAAAAAAACAATACTTCGATGAAAAAAAAGGCAAATAAGAATCTGACCTCGTTTGCAGATCACCTTGATAAACAATACGGAAAAAAAGGCACTGCAAAGAGAGACACTTATGAGCAAAGCTTTGAAGCCTTCAAGCTTGGTGTACTTATTCAAGAAATGCGGGAGCAACAAAATCTGACGCAAGAGCAATTAGCTTCTAAATGCGGAACAACCAAATCGTACATCTCACGCATTGAGAACAATGCAAGCGACATTAGATTATCAACTTTAATGCGAATTATTCAAGAAGGACTTGGTGGTCACTTAAATCTAACGGTGACGTACTAAATGCTTTTGTCCAGACATCCTTCACCGCAGGCTAAGTTTACCTCAGCAAAACTTAAAACCCACTACAACTTTTCTACACTTCACGGCATCGTATCTCCGGTTAAGGTCGGGCGGGTTGGTTTGTAAAACCCTATCGGCCACCTTCAAGTCTTAAACCGGTTTGCCATGTTTCAGAATTACCTCAAAATCGCTTTTCGTGCCTTGTGGCGTAGTAAAATTCATTCTTCTATAAATGTGTTGGGCCTTAGTCTCGGCATTGCCTGCTGTGTGCTCATCGCCCTTTTTGTAAAAGATGAGTTAACCTTCGATACCTTTCACACCAAGGCTAATCGCATTTACCGCGTGTTTGTAAAAGAAGACTGGGGCGAGAACCAACAGTTCTTCAATACTACTACACCCATGCCAATGGGTCCGGCTTTGAAAGACAACCTGCCCGAAGTAGAAAGCTTTGTGCGGTTTGTAGCGATCAACACCATGGTGAAGGTAGGCGAGAAGCAATTCAGCGAAGGTGTAATGCTGGCCGATCGGGCATTGTTTTCGGTATTTGATTTCGATTTGGTTGAAGGCGAACGCGAAGTTGTGTTGCAAGACCAGCATAACATTGTCATCACGCAAAACATGGCCGATAAATATTTCGGATCGGTCAATCCGGTGGGGCAATCGCTCTCTATCCAACTAGGCGAAAACTTTGAGGAGTTCACGGTAACGGGTGTAGTTTCTATTCCTACCAATTCAGGTATTCGGTTTAACATGGTTATTCCCGATCATAACTACACGAAAATATTTTCGGAACAGAATTTAAACTCGGGTTGGTTTAACATTTATCCGTCCACCTATGTGTTGCTGCGCGAGGGTAGTATGGCAACGGAAGTAGTAAGCAAGTTCCCCGATTTATTTCGCAGGCTGTTAGGCGAAGAAGATTTTAAACAAAGTAAATATGCACCCGGCTTACAACCGCTTACTTCCATCCACCTCGATACTTCTTATCCCGTAGGCGATGCCCCGGTAAGCGATGCGAAGTATTCCTACATTCTGGGTGCAATTGCCATCCTGATTTTAGTGGTGGCTTGCATCAACTTTGTTACGCTTTCGGTGGGCCGATCATTAAAGCGCGCCCGCGAAGTAGGGATTCGGAAAGTGGTGGGCGCAGAGCGCAGGCAATTAGTGGCACAGTTTATTGGTGAAGCTATTTTGATTACCACTATTGCGCTGGTGGTAGGTATTTTATTATCGGTGTTAGGCTTGCCTTTGTTTAATCAGCTATCGGGCAAGCAATTGATATTTTCATGGAATGGTTTTTTGGTGATTGTAGTTGCGAGTCTGTTACTCATTATTGGTTTAATGGCGGGTAGTTATCCGGCATTTGTTTTATCAGCATTCAAACCCATTGCCGTATTGAAAGGTTTGCAAATGGGTAGTACCAAACAGCGTGTGCGGCAGGTATTGGTGGGTGTGCAATTGGTGCTTTCCATTTTTTTGGTTTCAAGCACGCTTATTATGCAGCAGCAATTGGATTTCCTTCAAAACAAAAACCTCGGTTTCAACAAAGAACAATTGGCGGTTATTCAATTAAATGTACCTCGCGTGGGTAGGTTGGGTGAACGTGTGAATAAAGGTTTTGAGATGGCTGAACAATTCAAGACCGAGCTTGGTAAAATTCCGGGTGTCTTGGCTGTGTGTGCATCTTCACATGATTTTGGTGATGGCAGTTGGACAGCAGTAGGTTTTACAGATGATCAAGGCACGTATCGCAATTTTAACATGAATGCAGTAGATGATGACTACATTCCTGTAATGAAAATGGAACTGGTAGCCGGAAGAAACTTTACCGATGCTCCGGCCGATCGCAAAGGTGTGATTGTAAACGAAGCGTTTGCAAAAGAATACGGTTGGACAGATGTAAGTGGTAAACGTATTCCCGGCAAAGGCTTTGGCGATCATGAAGTGATTGGCATTGTAAAAGACTTTAACTACACTTCACTCTATACTTCGGTACCACCGTTGGTGCTGGTACAAAATCCGGCAATTATTCTGGCCGGCTCAGAAAATATTAACTTCGAGAATAACCCCATGCCGAAATTATTTGTGCGACTTGCGCCCGCTAACATGCAAGCAACATTAGATCAGGTAAAAACCGGTTGGGATAAATTAACCGGTGCCGAAGAGTTTGATTTTACATTTGTGGATCAGGCTTTGAATACGCAATATCAAAGCGATCAGAATCTGGGTAAGATTGTGAGCCTTGCAACATTGCTGGCTGTAATTATAGGTAGCCTTGGGTTGTATGCATTGGCTTCATTGGCCATGCAAAACAGAACTAAAGAAATTTCAATCCGCAAAGTGATGGGCGCCACCGAACAATCGCTGTTGGTTTTGCTTTCGCGCGATTATGTGATGATGATTTTTGTATCGTTGGCGTTGTCGGTTCCGATTACGTGGTACCTCATGACTAACTGGCTACAAAACTTTCAGTACCGCATTGAAGTAGGGTGGCAGGTGTTTGCATTGGCTGGTGGAATATCTTTACTAGTTGCATTGCTTACCATCAGTTACCAGGCTTTAAAAACCGCGTGGACCCGCCCGGCTGAAACGCTAAAGTATGAGTAATGCAATAACCGCAGGGACGCGAAGCCGCAGCGCTAATCATAGCGCCTTTGCGCCTCTGCGGTAAACAAGATTTCTTTTACAAAATTGTAACTAATCAATCTTGCGCACGTATATTTGTTTTACAAAGTATATACTAATGAGTAAAGAATTTCTGGGTGAGTTTGAAGAACTGGTGTTAACCATGGCCGGTATACTTCAGGAAGAAGCCTATGGCAATGCCATTGTAAGCGAGATTAAGCAACGCGTGGGCCGCGAGGTACACCTGAGTGCAGTGCATGTTACACTTACCAGGCTCGAA
>DPSB01000214.1 GCA_003537495.1 Cytophagales bacterium
CGCAGAACTTTGCTCAATTCTACGGTGGTACTTCACTTCTGATTTTGGTGGGTGTTGTGTTAGACACACTCCAGCAGATTGAAAGCTACCTGTTGATGCGGCATTATGAAGGTATGATGAAGTCAGGTAGAGTAAAAGGACGTTCTCAGTTTGCTGCGGCTTGAAGTTGAATGATTCGCTATAAGACGGACGAGGAGATTCAGTTAATGCGAGATAGTGCACAGATCTTAGGAAAAGTGCACGGTGAAATTGCGAAACGGGTAAAACCGGGTGTAAAAACCAAAGAACTGAATGCGATTGCCGAGGAGTTTATTCGCGATCATGGTGCTTCGCCATCGTTTAAAAACTACCACGGGTTTCCGGCTGCTTTGTGTATGTCGGTAAATGAAGTAGTAGTGCATGGGTTTCCGGGTGAATACGAGTTGAAAGAAACCGATGTGGTTTCGATTGATTGCGGAGTAAAGTACCAGGGTTACCATAGTGACTCAGCCTACACCTACCCACTTGAAAAAGTGAGTGCAGAAGTGTTGAAGTTGCTGGAACGCACTTACGAATCGTTGGAGATCGGAATCTCACAGGCACGTTCGGGTAACCGGATGGGCGATGTAAGTTTCGCTATTCAACAACACGTGGAACAGTTTGGATATGGTGTTGTGCGTGAGTTGGTAGGGCATGGAGTAGGGAAAGACCTGCACGAAGATCCAGATGTACCTAATTACGGAAAGCGTGGAAAGGGTGTGAAGTTGGCTCCGGGTATGGTGTTCGCGATTGAACCCATGATTAATCTGGGAACCAAAAACGTAGTACAGGAGAAAGATGGATGGACCATCCGAACCTCAGATCGTAAACCTTCGGCCCATTTTGAGCATACGGTAGCGATCCACAAAGACAGAACGGAAGTCATAACGACTCACGAGTATATAGAACAAAACTATTCGTTCAAGTGGCGAAACAAAAGTCGATAGAGCAGGACGGAACCATTTTGGAGGCACTTTCCAATGCCATGTTTAGAGTGCAATTGGAAAACGGCCACGAAGTGTTGGCACATATTTCAGGGAAGATGCGGATGCACTACATCCGGATTTTACCTGGCGATAAGGTAAGACTGGAAATGTCGCCTTACGATTTAACAAAGGGAAGAATAACGTTTAGATATAAATAGAAGGACTATGAAAGTCAGAGCATCTATAAAAAAACGCAGTGCCGATTGCAAGATCATCAGGCGCAAGGGTAAACTGTTTGTTATTAACAAGAAGAATCCACGGTATAAACAAAGACAAGGATAATTATGGCACGTATTGCTGGTGTAGATATTCCGGACAACAAAAGAGGCGAGATCGCCCTTACGTACATCTATGGCATTGGCCGCAGATCAGCTCAGCGTATTCTTACTAAAGTAGGAGTAAACTGGGATAAGAAAGCAAAAGAATGGAACGATGAAGAATCGAATGCCATCCGTGCTGCTATTGCCGAAGAATTCAAGATTGAGGGTGCCCTTAAATCTGAAGTTCAGCTTAGCGTAAAGCGGTTGATGGACATTGGATGTTACCGTGGGCTGCGTCATCGCAGAGGATTACCGGTTCGTGGCCAAACTACCAAGAACAACGCACGTACCCGTAAAGGAAAGCGTAAGACGGTAGCGAACAAGAAGAAGGCAGTTAAAGGATAATTAATTTAAAAAACATAACAACTTTTCTGTATGGCAGCACCAGTTGAAAAGAAGAAGGATAAAAGTAAAAAACGCGTAGTAGTGGTTGAGGCTATCGGTCAGGCCCACGTACGCGCAACCTTCAACAACATCATTATATCTATGACCAACTCAACAGGTCAGGTTATCTCCTGGGCTTCGGCAGGAAAGATGGGTTTTAAGGGTTCAAAGAAAAATACACCTTATGCCGCTCAGGTAGCTGCTCAAGAGTGTTCGGTGAAAGCGTTTGAACTTGGATTGCGCAAAGTGGAGGTATTTGTAGTTGGCCCTGGTGCCGGCCGCGAGTCAGCCATTCGCAGCATTCAGGCTTCAGGAATTGAAGTGATGGTGATTAAGGATATGACGCCAATCCCGCACAACGGTTGCCGCCCGCCTAAGAAAAGAAGAGTTTAATAATTAACGACAACGTAATACTAACATGGCAAGATACACAGGCCCCAAAGCGAGAATCTCCAGAAGATTTAACGAGCCTATTCTTGGTGAAAACAAAGCGCTGCAAAAAAAGAACTATGCACCAGGTATGCATGGTAAAGGTAAAAAGCGCAAGCAATCTGAATATGCAGTGCAGTTAGCTGAGAAGCAAAAGGCAAAGTATATCTACGGAGTGCTGGAACGCCAGTTCGAAAACATTTTCGATAAGGCTTCGCGCAAGAAAGGCGTAACAGGCGAAGTGTTACTTCAAATGTTAGAGTCGCGTTTGGATAACACAGTTTATCGTTTAGGTATTGCGCCTACACGCAGAGCTGCGCGCCAATTGGTGGTGCACAAACACATTACTGTAAATGGCGATGTGGTAAACATTCCATCATTGAGTCTTCGTCCTGGCGATGTAATTGCCGTTCGCGAGAAGTCAAAATCGTTGGAAACCATCAGCAACTCATTGTCAGTTCAGGGAGCTAAGAAGTACAATTGGTTAGAATGGAATAATAGCGAACTGGAAGGAAAGCTGATTAATCTGCCATTGCGTTCAGATATTCCAGAAAACATCAACGAGCAGTTGATTGTGGAATTGTACTCTAAGTAATTAACACATTTAATTAAATTTGATATGTCAATATTAGCGTTTCAAATGCCGGAAAAAGTGGTAATGGAAAAATCAGATGATTTCCATGGCCTCTTTACCTTCAAACCATTAGAAAAAGGTTACGGAGTAACAATCGGTAATGCTTTAAGACGAATTCTGCTTTCTTCTTTGGAAGGTTATGCAATAACAGGAATTAAAGTTCCAGGTGTTTTGCACGAGTTTTCAACTATAGAAGGTGTAGTAGAAGATGTAGCCGAAATTATTCTTAACCTGAAGCAAGTACGCTTCAAAAAGGTGAGCGATAATTTTGACAACAAAATTGTGGTGAATATCAAAAAGCAAAAGCAATTTAAAGCTGGCGATATTTCTAAGTTCACCTCATCGTTCGAAATATTGAACAGCGACCATGTAATCTGTAACCTGGACGAAACAGCTCAATTTGAAATTGAACT
>DPSB01000212.1 GCA_003537495.1 Cytophagales bacterium
TTTGCGTACGAAGTTTCGCGTGCCATTGCCTCTTGCGAAGGTGCTTTGTTGATTGTGGATGCCAGCCAGGGAATTGAAGCACAAACTATTTCTAATCTGTATCTGGCTTTGGAGCATGACCTGGAAATTATCCCGGTTATGAATAAAATTGATTTGCCCCACGCAAACCCCGAGGTGGTGGCCGATGAAATCATAGACCTGATTGGCTGTAAGCGCGAAGATATTTTATCAGCGAGCGCTAAAGAGGGTAAAGGGATTGCGGAAATTTTGGAAGCAGTGGTTAAGCGCATCCCTGCTCCTAAAGGAAATCCAACCGCACCATTGCAAGCAATGATCTTCGACTCGGTTTTTAATTCTTTCCGCGGTATCGAAATATATTTCCGGGTTTTTAATGGCTCAATAAAGAAGGGCGAGAAAGTAAAATTCATTAACACCGGGCAGGAGTATGGTGCCGATGAAATTGGTGTATTGAAATTAGATAAACATCCGCGCAACGAAATAGGCGCGGGTAATGTAGGCTACCTCATTTCCGGAATTAAAGTTGCCAGCGAAGTACACGTAGGCGATACGATTACCTCAGTTTCAAACCCTGGCGAATCACTGAAAGGTTTTGAGAAAGTAAAACCGATGGTGTTTGCCGGAATCTATCCGGTTGATACAACGGAGTTTGAAGAGTTGCGCGCATCGATGGAGAAGTTAAAACTCAATGATGCATCGTTGGTGTGGGAGTTGGAAACATCGGCAGCGTTGGGTTTTGGTTTCCGGTGTGGTTTTCTGGGTATGCTGCACATGGAAATTATTCAGGAGAGGTTGGAACGCGAGTTCGACATGACGGTGATCACCACTGTGCCTTCGGTGCAGTTCAAAGCAAAACTTACCGATGGTTCGGAGGTGTTTATTAATGCACCCTCCGAAATGCCCGACCCTACTCGGATTAATTCTATTGAAGAGCCTTATATAAAAGCTCAAATCATTTCTAAGGCCGAGTACATCGGGGCGATTATCAACCTTTGTATTGAGAAACGGGGCCATATCATGAATCAAAATTATCTTACTACCGATCGCGTTGAGATGACTTTTGAAATGCCTTTGTCTGAAATCGTTTTTGACTTCTTCGATAAACTGAAATCTATTTCGCGCGGGTATGCATCATTGGATTACCATTTGATTGGCATGCGCGAGTCGGACATGGTGAAGTTGGATGTAATGTTGAATGGCGATAAGGTAGATGCGTTGAGCGCGATTGTACACCGCGGCAAAGCACAAGACTGGGGAAGAAAGTTATGTGAGAAATTGAAAGAACTTATTCCGCGCCAGATGTTTGAGATTGCGATTCAGGCTGCTATCGGTCAAAAAATTGTAGCCCGCGAAAACATCAGCGCTATTCGTAAAAACGTACTGGCAAAATGTTATGGTGGTGATATTTCGCGTAAGCGTAAACTGCTGGAGAAACAAAAGAAAGGAAAGAAACGCATGCGGCAGGTTGGCAACGTAGAAATTCCACAGGAAGCATTTATGGCTGTATTAAAAATTGAGTAATTAAAACTCGACCTACCTTCTCTCCCGATAGTTATCGGCAAGAAAGGGGCTAGGTGAGGCATAAAAAGGCATGACAGCAACAACAACTTATACGCTCATTGATGGTCGGAAAATCTCAACCGACATCAAGAAAGAAATTTCTGAAAAGGTAAGTCTGCGCAAGCAGGCCGGAAAAAAGATTCCTCATCTGGCAATTATCCTTGTTGGCGATGATGGGGCCAGTCAAACCTATGTCGATCATAAAGTAAAAGCGTGTAAGGAAGTTGGCTTTCACTATTCCATGTTGCGCTTTGCTGATACCATCAGTGAAGATAAATTGATGAAACACATCGATCAGGTAAACCGCGATGAAGATGTGGATGGATTTATTGTGCAGTTGCCATTGCCCGCCCACATTTCGGTAGAGAAAATCACAGAAAAAATTCGGCCTGATAAAGATGTAGATGGCTTTACCAATCGCAACTTTGGTAGCATTGTGTCGAAAAATCCGTTGTTGTTACCCGCTACACCTTATGGTGTAATGGAATTATTGAAGCGATACCAGATTCCAACAGAAGGAAAAAATTGTGTGGTTGTAGGCGCAAGTCGGTTGGTAGGTGCGCCTTTAAGTATGATGTTGGTAGAAGAGGGAAAAGCAACGGTAACGATTTGCCATAAATTCACTCAAGACCTTGCACACTATACACGCCATGCCGATATTTTAATTGCTGCTGTTGGTAAACCCGGTTTAATCACTGCCGATATGGTGAAGGAAGGTGCTGTGGTAATTGATGTAGGTACTACACGCGTAGAAGGCCCACAATATAAAAATGGTTATAGCCTTAAAGGCGATGTAGAGTTTAAAGAAGTGGCGCCAAAAACTTCTTTCATTACTCCGGTGCCGGGTGGTGTTGGCCCCATGACAATCGCTTCATTATTATTAAATACGCTCCGTGCCACAGAATTGAGAAATCCTTGATTTAGGATTTTGAATTTGTATTTAAAATTGAAAGGATAATGTTAAATCCGGAATCCGAAATTTTAAATCTTGAACTGCCTCTAATGGAAGACTTCTACACTATTCAGGGTGAGGGTTTTCATCAGGGACGAGCTGCATACTTTATTCGCTTGGGTGGTTGCGAGGTGCGATGCGTGTGGTGCGATGTAAAAGACAGTTGGAATGTAAATGATCATCCGAAAGTTTCAGTAGAAACAATCGCAGCAAAAGCCCAGTCAAGTGGTACTGAAATCTGTGTGATTACCGGTGGCGAACCGTTCATGCATAATCTGCAAGCGCTTACGGATGTATTAAAGGATAAGGGTCTGCGTACGCACATCGAAACTTCAGGTGCATATCCGATTACCGGAACTTGGGATTGGATTTGTTTCTCGCCTAAAAAATTTAAACCACCACATCCTTCTGTCGCAGCACAAGCCGATGAGTTAAAAGTGGTGATCTTTCATAAAAGCGATTTTGCCTGGGCCGAGGATTTCGCAAAACAGGTTGGGCCGGAGTGTAAACTTTACCTGCAACCGGAGTGGTCAAAAGAAAATGATATTCTGCCACAACTTATCGAGTATGTAAAGAAGAATCCGAAGTGGCAGATATCGCTGCAGGTTCATAAGTATATGAATATCCCATAGTCATCAGTGCGTTGAACACAACCGAGTTTATCAAAACAGCAGATGCGCTGAGTAAAGCAGCAGAGCCATTCCTTTTTCTGATTGATTTTGAAATGCAACAACCACGACTTTGGTTGCCGCATCAGGTTGATGCCGATGAGTTATTGTTTTCCATAAATGGATTTACCAATGCGCCTATTGTTAAATCGGTTAAAGAATTTTCGTTTCAGATAAAGCCAATAGACGATACAGCGTACCAGTTAAAGTTCAATAAGGTTATGCATCATCTGCATTACGGAAATTCATTTCTCACAAACCTTACGGTAAAATCACAAATTGAAATTAATGCCTCGCTGAAAGAATTATTTTTTCAGGTGACGGCTCCGTATCGTTGCTGGCTGCGCAATCAGTTTTTATTTTTCTCACCCGAGAGTTTTATCAAAATTGCTGAAGGTAAAATTTACGCTTACCCTATGAAGGGAACCATTGATGCAGATAGGGCAGATGCTGCTGCGGTAATTCTGAATAGCGAAAAAGAAAAAGCTGAACATGTTACCATTGTTGATTTAATTCGGAATGATCTGGCGCAGGTGGCAGCAAATGTGCAGGTGTCCCGATTTCGCTATCTGGATAAAATAAAAACAAATCGTAATTCTATATTACAGGTTAGCTCTGAAGTTACGGGTGAAGTGCTACCAGAGTATCAACAAAAAATCGGGAGTTTACTGGCAGTCCTATTGCCTGCCGGTTCTATTAGTGGTGCACCTAAGAAAAAGACCGTTTCCATTATTCAAGAAGCTGAACAAAATCTGCGTGGTTATTATACCGGAGTGTTTGGTTATTTTGATGGCCATAATCTGGATAGTTGTGTGAACATTAGGTTTATAGAGCAGCAAGATGATTCGCTTTATTACAGAAGTGGAGGCGGAATAACCGCACAGAGTAATTGGCAAGCCGAGTATAACGAAGTGATTCAGAAAATATATGTCCCGGTTAATTGAAACTGTTTATCTGAAAGATGGTGAGTTTCGTAATTTGAAATACCATCAATTGCGGATGGAATCCAGTTCGAAGGAATTGTTTGGAGCTCCAAATAATTGGACGTTGGAAAATAAACTTCAATTTTCTAAGTATCCTGAATCGGGTTTATTTAAAGTCAGAGTTATTTATGATACAGAAGTTAAACAGATTGAGTTTGTTCCCTATATGCCTAAACCAGTTCAATCTTTAAAACGGATTAGCTCAGATGCGATAAGTTATGCGCATAAATTTGAAAACCGGCAGACGTTAAACGAATTGTATCAGCAACGCGGCAACTGCGATGATGTAGTAATTATCAAAAACGGATTTGTTACTGATACCAGTTATGCTAACCTTATTTTTAGAAAGGGAGCTGAATGGTTTACGCCAACTACTTTTTTGTTACCGGGAACCATGCGGGCTTTTTTACTGGATTCACATCAGGTTAAATCAACTGAAATTCGGGTTGAAGATATAGTTAAGTACGATTCGTGTAAACTGATTAATGCCATGCTCGGTATGGATGCACCAGAAATTCCGGTGTCATCAATCATATAAAAATACTTACCCGCAACGTTTTACGTTCTAATTGTTAAATTGTGTTATGCAAAAAATCTTTTTACTGGTATTGCTTGCCGTAAGCGTTCAGGTTTCGGCACAAAACCTGAGTTCCAAAAACAAAAAAGCAATTGAACTTTATACCGAAGCTGATAATTATCGGGTGCGGGGACAATTCACTCAAGCAATCAATCTTTTAAATGAAGCTTTAACCCGCGATAAAGATTTCGAAGAAGCGTATTATCGGTTAGCAACTATTTATAAGGCAATGGAGGAATACGATCAGGCGGGCAGTACGTTTGAAAAAGGACTTGCATTGGTTAAGTCAGATTCGCGCAAGCGTATGTACTTGTATGAGCTGGCTGCGGTTAATCTCTGGCAAGGCAAATATGAGCCTTGCAAAAAGTATGCGGCCGATTTTCTTCAAATCGAAAAAGAAGATCGTAGAAAAGTTGAGTTAGCCAAAGTCTGGATTATGCAGTCCGAGTATTCGCTTATCAACACTACGGTTTATGATTATGTAATTACCCCGTTAAGCGATTCGGTAAATATTTTTCCTATGCAATATTTTCCTACTGTAACAGCTGATGGTATGCAATTGATTTTTACAGCGCGCTATGGTGGCGGAAGAAACGATAATGAAGATCTGGTTGTATCAAGCAAGCAAAGCAATGGAAGTTGGGGTACACCGGTTTCACTTTCCAAAAACATTAATTCAATACAACGCGAAGGTGCCAGCACCATTTCTGCCGATGGTAGGCACATTATATTTACCGTTTGTGGTGCATCGGGGTGCGATTTATATGAGAGTCGCAAAACAGGTAACGATTGGTCGCGTCCCAAAAATCTCGGCCCGAATATTAATAGCCCGCGGTGGGATGCCCAGCCTTCGCTATCAGCTGATGGTCGGGAGTTATATTTTGTATCGGAACGAGCAGGTGGCTTTGGTGGCTATGATATCTGGTATTCGCAACTGACTGACAAAGGTTGGAGCAAGGCAACTAACCTCGGCCCTGAGGTTAACACACCACAGGATGAAATCTCTCCGTATATCCATGTCAATAATCGTGAGTTATATTTTGTATCGAATGGATTGCCGGGTTATGGTGGGTACGATATATATAAGGTGCAGAAAAACGAAACCGCTTGGAGTAAACCAGTTAATCTGGGTAAACCGTTAAACGATCATCACGATCAATATTCGTTTATTGTATCGGCCTTAGGAACTCAAGGCTATTATTCGCGCGAAGAGTCTAAAAATAGAAGTCGGCTATACCGGATTGTACTTCCCGAAAAATGGATTACGCCATTTAAGGGCAATGTTGTTACCGGAATAATTACGAACAAAACTTCTGGGCAGCCACTAAAGGCACAGGTAGAACTTTATAATCTGGGCGCCAATAAGTCAGTTTCGAAAGTTTTTTCAGATTCGGTTTCTGGTCAGTACCTGATGGTTTTGCCGGGCGGATCAGAATATGCCTTGTATGTGGAGAAGCCTGGTTATTTGTTTAACAGCCAGCATTTTAACTTTGTAAGCGACAAAAATTACGAGCCAGTAAAAAAAGATGTTTCGTTAGAGCCTGTGCATGAAAACGCAGCTATCATATTAAACAACATCTTTTTCGATGTTGATAAATTCGAATTGAGGCCTGAATCTTATACCGAGCTTGAGAAAGTAGCCGCTTTCCTGCTTCAAAACCCAACCTTAAAAATCGAAATCAGCGGACACACCGATAACACCGGCTCAGAGCCACACAATCAACAACTTTCTGAAAAACGGGCAAAATCAGTAGCCGATTTTTTAAATTCTAAGACCATTTCGAAAAATCAGGTTCAGATTAAAGGCTATGGCTCTAAAAAACCACTCCTTCCTAATACGTCAGAAGAAAACAGGCAACAAAACAGGCGCATTGAGTTCAGAATTTTAGCATTGAAACCCTGATTCGTAAGAAATTTGTTGTGTTTCTTATTCAAATGGCCCTTTTGACGATTTAAGAGGTTATAATTTGATGTTAAAGTTTTGAATCAATTGGTGGCTTTTTTTTGGAAGAAATAATTTTGTTTTAATATTGTTACTTCTTTAAGAACATTCTTTTACCTAAACCAAAACAGTATGAAGAAAATTTTACAATTGAGTATTTTTCTGTTGCTCTTAACCCCACTAGGGGCGTTTGCTCAGGAACGTACCGTATCAGGGAAGGTCACTTCCCAAGAAGACGGATTACCCCTTCCTGGTGTAAACGTAGTTATTAAGGGTACAGCACAGGGTGTTGTTACCGATGCCAATGGACAGTATTCCATTCCAGTTTCAGGTGATCAAAAGTTGGTGTTTTCTTTTATCGGCTTTTCTCCAATTGAGGAATCAGTTGGCTCAAGAAGTGTGATAGATGTGATCTTATCAACCGATCTCAAAATGCTTGATGAAATTATAGTTTCAGGCGTTGCAGGTGCCACTGATAAAAAGAAAATGACAGTATCGGTTACAAAAGTGGGCGAGGCTCAGCTTACGGCAGTACCTGCAATGTCTCTTGCTTCAGCATTGACTGGTAAAGTGGCTGGTTTGAGAACATCATCTGTAGGTGGAGCTCCCGGTCAACAAGTTGACCTTTTGCTTAGAGGTGATAACGTTCTAAATGTTAGTGCCTCTCCACTTATTTTGATTGATGGGATCATTATGAATGGTAGCTTGGCTGATATCAACGTAGACGATGTTGAGTCTATGGAGGTAATTAAGGGTGCAGCTGCCTCAGCCTTGTACGGTTCTCGCGCAGGTAACGGTGTAATTGCCATCACTACTAAAAGAGGTAAAAGTGGTGCGGCTGGAAAACCACAAATCACAATTAGAAATGAATTTGGCTTCCAAAGCCTTCAGCAATTTCTTGAAACATCAGAATCGCACATGTATAAGCTTGCACCAGACTGGCAACAATTTCAAGGCCAATTCACTAAATACGATGGGGTAACATTTCCTGCCGGATATACAGGTGGACATAATCCCGCAATCTCTGGTTCAAGAGTAATTGATGATGATGGATATATGGATAACCCATTTGGGGTTTACAGATTTAATCCTGCCGATGTATTTCAAACAGGAAATTCGATGACTAATTACGTGGGTATTGGTAATAAGTCAGAGAAAAACAATGTTTTCTTGTCTTTTGAAAACAATGTTCAAGAAGGTGTTGTTCAATTTAGGGATGGATATTCAAGACAAAATTTCCGCTTTAACATCGATCAGGAAATTACTCCATGGTTGAGAATCAGTGCATCAAATTTATACATCAACAGAAAAATTCAGCAACCATCTGGAATTTTCTACAACGTAGCACGGATGGAAAAGGATGTTGATTTATTCGCGCCTAACTCTGATGGTCAGCCTTACAACTTAAGGATAAATCATTTTAATGGTGAGGTGGTTAATCCTTTGTATGGTTTGTATAAACAAAAAGATAACAGAAGTTCTCGCAGGTGGATGGGTAACTATACCGCCAATCTGGAATTTACGAGTTGGTTAAATCTTGATGTAACACAAACTTTTGAAATTGAGAATTACAGACGGGAGTTGATTAATCCAAAGGACACCTGGAACACCCAGGGCGTTTATACAAATGGAGGACTTACCCATGAAAGTAGTGAAACGACAACTCAGAACACTCAAGCCACTCTTAATATAAACAAGCAATTTGGTGACTTGATTATTAAATCGAAGCTTTCATATCTCTACGAAAACCGCCATTATGAGTATACTGATGTTAGTGCTTCTGTGTTCAGAATTTCGGGAATCGAGAATTTTGATAATTTCTCTTCGATCAACAATGCAAGCTCAGAGAAGACCTATGAGATAGCGCAGAATTACTTTGCCATTTTAGGTTTAGATTATAAGGGTAGATATTTGTTTGACGGTATGTTCCGGTACGATGGGTCTTCTCTTTTTGGGCCAGATGCACGATGGAACCCTTACTACAGATTATCTGGAGCCTATAGAATTTCTGAGGACGTGACATTGCCTGGTATAGATGAATTGAAGGTTAGAGTTGCCTACGGAACGGCAGGTATTCGTCCTAATTTTGATTGGCAATATCAAATATTCTCCCTTAATCAAGGTGTTGCTGACAAATTTCAAAACGGGAACGGCTTTTTGAAACCTTCCCAGACAGCGGAGACGGAGATTGGTTTAAATGTTGATTTCCTTAAAAGGTTTTCTTTTGAAGGAACTTACGCTCACTCAACTACCACCGATCAATTCCTAAATGTTCAATTGATACCATTCTTGAGCGGTGGTTATATCCAACAATGGCGAAATGCCGGTACAATTGAATCTAAAACTCTTGAGTTTACCTTAAGTGCAAACTGGATGAAGAAGCAGGACTTCTCATGGAGTTCAAATCTTGTATTCTCCAGAGTTCGTCAACAAATTACTGAACTTCCAATTCCTGCTTACTGGTTGAATCCTGTAAGTGGTGATGTTACTGCATTTCGTGTAGCTGCAGGTGAGACTTATGGAGCGATTTACGGCCACCGCATGGTAAGAACACTGGACGAAATGTCTCGTCAGCTCCCGGTAGGTCAAACAATTGGCGAGTATGAGGTGAACAGTGAGGGGTATGTTATTCGGGCTGGTACCGAGGGAACTGTGAATGAACGTCCTGTACTTTATGCCGAAAACGGCCAAACCTGGTTGGGCAAAATTGGAGACGGTAATGCCAAATTTAATATGGGTTTCGCGAATACCTTTAAGTATAAAGCACTTACGCTATATGTGTTGCTTGATTGGAAGAATGGTGGCGATGTTTATAACAGTAACAACCAACGCCTTGCCTTTAATAACGTGAGTAAGGTTCAAGATATGACCAACGTACCGGATGGTGAGAAGAAGGCTGCAGCATATTGGAACGTAGGTATGTATGATGCAAACTTTGCCAATGCTTATTGGGTGGAAGATGCAAGCTATATGAAGTTGAGAGAAGTGGCTGTTGGATATGATGTACCTAAAAAAGTTCTTGAAAAATTCCTGAAAGGATCGATTAAGGGTATTAGCCTCAAAGCTGTTGGTAGAAACCTTTATACGTTTACAGGATATTCGGGCTATGACCCGGAAGTAGGTACGGTTAGACAGCCAATTGACGGTATTGGAGCCAACCCAATCTACCGAAACATTGCGTTCTCTTTAGGGTTTAACTTATAAAACAAAATCTCTAAGAATATGAAAATCAATAAATTTTCCTTTGTCGCTTTAGCAACTCTGGGGTTGTTATTTAGTTGCGAGGATTTGGATGTTCCAAACGAGAATACTCCAGATTTCGCCAGGGTTATATCTACTCCACTAGATGTGGAAACGGTAGCTTCCAGTATTTACAATACTGTTTTTTCAGGTCAACACAGACTTAATGGTGTAGAGCCCATGTTGGCAACTGCGGCCGATCACGCCACCTGTTCGTGGGGTAACTTTGGTATGCGGGATATGTCATGGGAACCGCGTGACTTTGCCTGGAACAATACTCCGGCTTATGCTAATCAGGGACAATCCAAATCATCGTACGATCGCTGGTACTCGGCTATTGGATCAGCAGTTGATGTATTGACCGCAATTGATATCCAGGGAATGGATATAGTGATTGATGGTGTTGATCAAACCACCCGCGCAAAGGCCTTTGCGAAATTTGGATTAGGTATGTCCTATGGAAATCTTGCGTTGATCTTTGATAGAGCTCACGTTGTTGATGAAGTAACTTCAGCAGAAGGTACACTAGAAGCTGCGCTTCCTTACGAGGATGTTGCAGCAGCAGCAGTAGCGTATCTTGAAGAAGCACTGGCTTTATCAAATGCCTCTTTTACAATTCCGGCAAGCTGGATGGGTGGTCCTGCTGATGTGACCAGCGCTGATTTTAAAAAGATAATTAATACCTCAATTGCGCGAATTCTTTCCTACCTTCCAAGAAATAGTGCTGAACTAGCGGGTGTAGATTGGAATAAAGTAAGAACGCACGCAGATGCTGGAATCACAGCAGATTGGATCATCCAAATGGATGGCACCAACAGATGGTATATGGAATCTGGTGATTACTTGGTTTACCCAGGCTGGGGAAGAACTGATATGTATGTAGTGAATCTGATGGAGCCTTCTTTACCACAGCATTGGGAAGATAGCCCCACATTTCCACATCCGGCTCAGCCCGCCACTCCTATGGATGATCGCTTAGTTTCGGATTTTGCCTACTTATCATCTAACGACTTCCTCCCTGCTCGTGGATATTATCATTACAGTTGCTATCGATTAAAGCGATATGACGCTCAGTACGTTGCTGGAATTGGACCTAAGCCAACAGTTATGTTGGCTGAAAATGATTTACTAAAAGCAGAAGCAAGAGCTTATACTGGCGATTTAGCTGGAGCTGCGGCAATTATCAATGCAGGTACCCGTGTAACAAGAGGTGGATTGGATCCGGTTGCTGCAAACCTTACTGATATTGTAAAAGCTATTCACCATGAAAGACATGTTGAGCTTTATACCACAGGCTGTGGAATTCAGTTTTTTGAAATGAGAAAGCGTAATCTTTTACAGGAAGGTACTCCATTGCACTTACCTGTACCCGGTCAAACCCTTCAACTATTTGGTTTAACACAGTTTTACACTTTCGGAACGACAGCTAATGCTGATGGTGTAGGGACATCTAATGGAGGCTGGAGATAATTAGAATTTTAATTTCAATTTTTAAAGACTGTCCAAATTTAATTTGGCAGTCTTTTTTTTGTTCAATGGTTTTGTAAAAGCCTCTTAAAATTTAATAATATTTTAAGGGAGAGTGCATTTTAAAACCGTGCTTTTTGACCAAAATAAGAAGGACAAACTAATGGTATTCAC
>DPSB01000040.1:0-3745 GCA_003537495.1 Cytophagales bacterium
TTTCTATTATTCAAAACAAAATTATTTCTTCAACACTTTCTGCATGGTTTCGCCAATAAGCGCTGGTGATTCTACTACATGAATTCCACACTCGCTCATAATTTTCATTTTAGCAGCAGCGGTATCTTCAGCACCACCAATAATTGCACCTGCGTGGCCCATTCTTCTGCCCGGAGGCGCGGTTTGTCCTGCAATAAATCCAACAACAGGTTTTTTATTACCGTTTTCCTTTATCCAACGCGCAGCAACGGGTTCATAGTTACCGCCAATCTCACCAATCATCACAATAGCATCTGTTTCAGGGTCGTTCATCAATAATTCAACTGCATCTTTGGTAGGTGTACCAATAATCGGATCGCCCCCGATACCAATTGCAGTTGAAACTCCCAAACCAGCTTTTACAATCTGATCAGCAGCTTCATATGTTAGTGTACCTGATTTTGAAACAATACCAACTCGTCCTTTCTTAAATACGAAGCCAGGCATGATGCCCACCTTTGCCTCACCGGGAGTAATTACTCCTGGACAATTAGGGCCAACTAATGTAGCACTCTTTTCCTTCACATACTTTTTGGCCATCATCATATCCTTTACCGGGATTCCTTCTGTAATGGCAACTATTACTTTTATTCCACCCTCGGCAGCTTCCATAATGGAATCAGCTGCAAATGCAGGGGGTACAAAAATGATGGATACATCGGCTCCGGTTTTTTCTACGGCTTCTTTTACGGTGTTGAATACTGGACGGCCGAGGTGAATTTGTCCGCCCTTGCCGGGTGTAACACCACCTACCACATTGGTGCCGTATTCAATCATCTGGCCTGCGTGGAAAGTACCTTCAGAACCGGTAAACCCTTGCACAATTACACGGGAGTCTTTATTAACAAGTACGCTCATAACAAAAAGGTTAGCTCACAAAATTAGGAGATTATTGTTGGTAGCCAAGTGGTATTACTAAAGTTGAAGCCAACAAAAAACCCCGCTTTGTGGGCGGGGCTTCTTTTTATTTGTTGTTTACCGGTGCATTAGGATCCAGTTTAAGTTTGTTTCTGTAGAGAAACTCAAGGTAATATTCCTTGTACGTTGGATCTTCAGGAGCCAATGCAATCGCTTTCTCATAAGCAGCAATCGCATCTACAATCAATCTGTTCTGCTCGTAGAAGCCTGCTAAAAATAAGTTGCCAAATGCAGTAGTGCCGTCAAGTTCTTTAGAGACCTCAGCAAAACCGGCTTTAATAGTTGCAGCTTTGGCGGGGCTAAGTCTCTTTACCATAGGTCTTGAATCATCAGCTAATTTAGCGCCAGTTGTTTTAGATTTAATATCAACAATCAAAGCATCTTCTCCCTGAAACTTAGCATCGGCCAGGTCAACAGTTAACGATTTTTGAGCTGTCTCAGCCTTAAAGATTGTTTCATCGAACATATTCAAAACCGTTACAACAAATGGGCCTGCACTTTCTGTTTCCCAATTAATTACAAGTTGATTACCGAATATTTCGGCACCTTCATTTTTAGGTAACTGAGGTTGAATAGCATCTTTTGAACCTCTATGTACCGCCCCTGTGGCGCTCAACCGGTTTTTCTTTGCTTCTGCTGAGTTACTGCTCAAAATAAAATCGGTGTATTTGTTTAACACGCTGGCCTCAGTTTGCACCTTGGCAGCAAGATCAGCTACTTTATAAACACCGGGCTGCTTTACCTCAAGCGGCTTACCCTTAATGTGAACCAATCCTACTGAAGCATTCTCTGAAATCTTTATTTCATCAGAAACATTTAATGTAGAACCGGTTTTAACGGGTTGCCAAGCCGCACCTGACTTAATTTCATTAGCGCCCTTGTTAGCAAGTACCCTAAAGGTATAATCCTGAGCCAACGCCAGATTGCCAACTGCGAAAAAGCCAATTAATAATAGAATTCTGCCTTTTTTCATGGTTTTTTTGTGGATTTGCAATTCGAAATTACGAAAAATTGTGCCAAAATCGACTACTCTGTTAATACTTCCTCAGGCTTCTTGGTAAGCCATTTTCTGAACTGATTTTGGAAACCTTTGAAAATGTCGTAAGCAGGACCAACCAAAGCAGAAGCCGCCAGGGTAAGTGCTAAATCCAACTTCACCGAAAAGTGGCTAAAGAAATAAACAACTGATCCGGACACGGTTAAAAGAAGCACAACCTGAATTAATACCGACAATGTATCGAACCATAAGGGAAGGTTAAGATCAATCAGAATGAAAAGAATTACGGTGAAGAAACAAACCAGAATGGCAATTGCATATTTGTGCCACTCCTGAAGTTCATCAATATAGTCTTCATTCAAAATCATAGCAACTACATTCGCATGCACTACCAACCCAAACATATCTGGATTTGCACGACCAGCTACTTTTTTATTCAACGGTGTAAAAAATTTGTCTTCCCAACTTGGATCACCAAAATTAGCGCCTAACGAACCCATCATTACAATACTGCCCTCAAAGATGTCTCCAATGTACTCCTCTTGTAAAAACTTATCCCAGTCAATAGCATAAAACATAATTGGGTAGCGTGTGGTAGCATTATCCTGCGAGGCAATACTACTTAGCCGATTGTCCATGAGTTCAACATTGCCTCTAAAGTTGACAACTTCCTCGTATTTATTTCTGGCCAGAAATTTTTTTGTTTTGACTGAATCATACATCATGGACAGCCGAACACTGAAGGCTAGTTCTTCTTTACCATTAACCGTCATTTTCGGAAATATGGATCTGCAAAGTTTTACATCGTCTTGATAATTTGCATCTGTAGGGAGACTTGCATAAGCATTAATAGCGTGTTCGCGAAACATCTGATCTGAGTATTCGATTGAATCATATACATCTGTATCGCCTTTGTTGGCAAGTGCTTTGGTTTGTAACAACTTACTTACTAAAACAACATTGCCCGCTTCTTGTATGGCGTTGCTTAGCATTAGGTTACTCAGTGTATCCAAAAGTTGAGGGCAATTCAAGGTATCATACAAGCCTCCTTCACAATCAAAAAAACTATCGATACCGATAACTTTAGGTTTTAATTGCTTAAGCTGCATGAGTTGCTGCGCAATTAACCCACGCGTTGGGGCCAGATTTACAAGAATAATTCTCTGATCAACTAATGGTGTTTCCCTGAGATTGGAAAATGCGTAATCAGTTAACTCAAAATCGCTTAACGCTTGCGAAACCGGGTCAAAAGCATTGAAGAATTTAAGATCTGTAATCTTACTTACACCCCACATTAGAATAAAAACAAAAACGGTGATAGTAAGCGCTTGTAAAGAGAGTTTCTTCATAGATTAATAAACTTCAACATAAATTTAGAAATTTAACCCGTCAATCAATCTTAGATTTGAAAAACCACACTTTAAACAAAGACTTAAATTTTTATGTGGATGCCATCCGGCAGGGCAACCGCGTGGTATTGGCACAGGCCATTACGTTAGCTGAAAGTCAGCGGGCCGAAGATGTTATACTGGCTCAACAGGTGATTACCGAGTTGCTTCCGCAAACGGGAAAATCGGTGCGCCTTGGGATTACCGGAGTACCGGGTGTGGGCAAAAGTACTTTTATTGAATCTTTCGGTAAGCACCTTACTGCTCAGAAAAAAAAAGTAGCGGTACTGGCAGTTGATCCGAGCAGCACCAAAACCAAGGGCAGCATTCTGGGTGATAAAACCCGAATGGAGAATCTGGCGAAAGACCCGAATGCATTTATCCGCCCATCAGCTCCGGGTTC
>DPSB01000040.1:3991-5895 GCA_003537495.1 Cytophagales bacterium
GCATTTATCCGCCCATCAGCTACGGGTTCTACATTAGGCGGAGTAGCCGATCGTACCCGCGAAACAATTCTGTTATGTGAAGCGGCAGGGTTTGATGTTATCATAATTGAAACAGTTGGTGTTGGGCAATCGGAAACAACTGTACGTAGCATGGTAGATTTTTTTCTGCTGTTAATGCTGGCAGGAGCCGGTGATGAGTTGCAGGGAATAAAGAAAGGAATAATGGAAATGGCAGATGCCATTGTGATAACCAAATGCGATGGCGAAAATAAAAAGGCTGCAAACCTTGCACGGGCAAACTACCAACATGCACTACACCTTGTTTCGGCAACCGATTCAGGTTGGCAACCACAAGTCCTTACCAGTTCTGCCTTGGAAAATACAGGGATTGAAGAAACATGGAAAGTAATTACAGACTACTTAGAGTTTGCAGAGCCGAATGGATATTTTGGTCAGAACAGACAATTGCAGAACCGAAATTGGTTTTATGAAAGCATTCAGGCGCACGTGTTAAAAACTATTGGGCAATCGGAGCAAATTAAAAAGAACATGCACCGATTTGAAAAAGAAATTGTGAACGGCACACGACTTCCATCTGAAGCAGCACGGCATTTGATTACTGAGGTTTTTCAGTCTTCGATTTAGTTTTTTTGTACGGACAGTGCCTGCAGCCATTCTGGCAACAGAAACCGCGCTTAAGATGATAGGCTTCAGTAAAAACCAGCAAACCATTTTCCCAATAAAAATCGGTATCTGATTTACTGGTTTTATCTTGTTTTTTATTCTCCCTCATGTGTTGGTTGAATCTCACTCAAATTCAGGATGCTTACCTAAATACAAAACCATTCGGACCTTTACCGGCCGCAAATTCATCTATTAAAGTTCCGCTGGCGCTATATCGGTAAACCGATCCGTTGGCAACAAAACCTTTTGCATCGGCCAAATAGATTTCGTCAGTGGCAGGGTCTATTCCAATTCCATATAAGCCCACTGCGGCAGTAACCGTAATAAATGCAGTTTCGGGAGCAACAGTATCCGTTATTGAAATTTTATAGATGTTGTTACCACTTACATATAATAATTGATTGCGTGCATTATTGATAGCCACTTTGCTTGAGCTTCGTTCCAATTCAACAACTTTATCCACCTCGTTTGTTGTTGTATTAATACGGTGCAACGATGCGTTGTCTTCGCCATAATTACCTCCGCAAAGCACCCACAACTTATTGTCTGCATCTAAAAGTAATTCGCCTGGCGAGTTGGCTACGTCAATAGTTGTACTTATAGTATTAGTTGTAGGATTAATAACCGAAATGGAATTTGTAAAATTGTTGGAAACAAAAATTTTATTGTTAGCAACAACGATATTTTCAGAGCCATAATCGGTACCAATTGTTGTTTCTACAGTATTCGAGTTAAGGTTAATTACTGCCACACGACCTGGGTCTGTGAAGTTCACCCATTCAGTCAAATACCCTTTGCCATTGTGCGTTGTGAAGTATCGCGGCAGACTTACTCCGCTAATAGTATTCACAGATTCGAATGTATTGGCTTTTACAACCTCAACCTTGTTGTCGTTATTTACTACCGCATAAGCAAAATCACCAGCTATTGTTAAAGATTGAACAATATCACCCAGCGCGAGGTCATTATTTTTTTGTCCAAAAATATCTTGTACTGCTTCATTTGTATCGGGATTGTAATGGGTAATAGATCCATCAGATGCTCCAAAAGAGCCCTCATTAACTACCAGTACACCCGTTGAAAATTCACCAACAGGGGTCTCATTATCTTCCTTACAAGAAGAAATAGAGATACTCATTGCGGTAACTACTAAAATTGATAAAAAGTAATCTTTGAAAGGTTTCATAGTTGTTGATTTTTAAATTTTAATTGTAATCGTA
>DPSB01000576.1 GCA_003537495.1 Cytophagales bacterium
ATTTATCTAAAATGATTATTATAATCAAATGAAAAACAGTTATTTATAAAATTATGGTGCAATATTATGAATACTATTTTTGACCATTTTTTGGAATATTACAAACGGTTGAAATAATAGTTTTGATCGGCTGGATCTTCAGTCCTTCAATTTCAATTGTATGTCGAAAAAGTATCTTGGACTCTTTGGTGGGCTTCTTTCATTTGTCATTATCCTGCTGTTACCGGAACCGGAGGGGCTTTCGCCCCAGGGAAAACATGCAGCCGCGGTAGTTGTGTTGATGAGCATTTGGTGGATCGCTGAAGCGATTCCAGTTTATGTCACGGCATTCGTTCCATTGGTACTTTATCCACCATTACGCGTGCTCGGTCCAACTGAAACTGCGGCCAATTACGGCCATAATTATGCCCTGATGTTTTTGGCGGTCTTCTTCCTGGCAAAAGCAATTGAAGTCCAGAATCTGCATAAGCGTATCGCACTTTCCATCATTAACATCTTCGGTACAAGCCGCCAGCGCATTGTGTTAAGTATGATGATTGCAACTGCTGCTGTTTCCATGTGGATCGCCAACGTAACGACAGCCCTTATGATGCTTCCCATCGCTATGGCCATTATCGCAAAAGACGAAGTAACGCACAAAGAAGCAAAAGGAGATAGCTTTGCTCCCGCGCTTATGCTCGGAATTGCATACTCGGCCTCCATTGGAGGATTGGCAACATTAATCGGTAGTCCAACCAATATGATCTTTGTTGGCATATTCGATAAGTTGTTTCCGGGCGCTCCACCGGTTACTTTCTTTACATGGCTTAAGATCGGCATTCCCATCGTTGTTGTATTTATTCCAGTGTTCTGGTTGTTTATCGTCAGGTATTTTAAAGTCAAAGGCGTGCTGGGTAATAACCTGACAATTATAAAGGACGAACTAAAAGGCCTTGGGCGGATGAACCCTGGGGAATATCGGGTGGTTTATGTTTGCCTGTTTACTGTGTTGGGCTGGATATTCAAAGACAACCTGGTCATTAATGATATCATTGTGCCAGGATGGGTAAGTTTAGCGGGCATGGAGGGTAACGTGCATGATAGTACAATTGCCATGGCGGGAGCGTTGATATTATTTTCACTATCAGATGGTAAGGGAAAAAAATTGATAACATGGAAAGAGGCTAGCCAGGTGCCCTGGGGAGTTGTCATGATTGTTGGAGGTGGTTATGCGGTTGCATCCGGCTTTGTCACCACTGGTCTGGCTGATTGGCTGGGGGTTCAGTTAACATTCATAAACACATTGCCTTTCTTTCTGGTGCTCATTGTTGTGCTGGCTTTCGTGCTAATCTTTACAGAATTTAATTCCAACACAGCTTCAGCCAATATCCTTTTGCCAATGCTCGCCAGCATGGCGGTAGCGGCAAAAGTTAATCCCCTCATTATTATGATACCCGCAGCACTAGCCTGTTCCTGTGCCTTTATGATGCCTGCTGCAACAGGCCCCAACACTGTGGTGCTGGCCAGCGAAAGAATAACAGTAAGCCAGATGGTACGCTGTGGCTTTTGGCTTAATCTGATTACGCTCGCATTATTAACTGTACTTTTATACTTTATCATCGTCCCTTGGTTAGGGATACAAATGGAGTTACCCGATTGGGCAAATAATCAATAACAACTGAATTCAGTATGCTAAATTCCGCAATAGGCAGGGCCGGTAACGGGGGTGAAAAAGATCGTTCGGACTGTTTGATCACCGTTGAATTGACAACCGCGGGAGGGGTTCAATTTTCGTTAAAGAGTAAAGTACAAACCCTGTTCGGCAACAGTATTATTTCTCTTTGTGAGAAAGTGACTGACTTTTTTGAAATACGACATGCCCGAATCACCATCGAAGATAAGGGCGCATTGCCATTTGTACTGGCAGCCCGGCTGGAGGCTGCTGTCAAACAAGTCATCCCCACCAACAAAGAATTTTTGTTGGAGATGCTGACGGAGAATATCTATTCTTCGAGTCGCGATAAACGCAGGTTCTCAAGGCTGTATCTGCCAGGTAACACGCCAAGCGTGATGATTAACGCTGGCCTACACAAACCCAACGCAATCATCCTTGACCTGGAGGATGCCGTTGCACATGATAGGAAAAGTGAAGCACGTGTCCTGGTCCGGAATACTTTACGTGGGCTGGATTTTATGGGAGCCGAGCGCATGGTCCGAATCAACCAACTACCCACAGGTTTGGATGACCTGGAGTTTATAATTCCACATCACGTGCATGTTGTCCTCGTACCCAAGTGTGAAAGCGCACAGCATGTACACGCAGTAAATGACAGAATCGCTGCCATTCAGAAGAAGACGGATGTGTACCATCCTGTTTGGCTGATGCCCATTATCGAAAGCGCGTTGGGAGTCGTAAACGTATTTGAAATTGCCAGTAGCAAAAATGTTGTGGCGGTTGCAATCGGTTTGGAAGACTATACAACGGACCTGGGTGTTAATCGTACCACTCAGGGAACGGAATCTTTGTTTGCACGGTGCCAGCTCGTGAACGCCTGTAAGGCAGCAGGAGTCCAGCCAATTGATTCAGTTTTCTCCGATATCGCTGATCTGGACGCATTAAAACAAAATGTACTCCAATCAAAAGCCCTTGGCTTTGAAGGCATGGGGTGTATCCACCCCAGGCAGATAAAAGTCATCCACGAAAATTTTGCTCCAGACCCAATTGAAATTGAGCGTGCCAAAAAAATTGTTCTCGCATTTGAACAAGCCAGCGAACGGGGTTTGGGAGTGGTGTCGTTAGGTACCAAGATGATTGATGCTCCCATTGTGAAACGTGCGCAACAAACACTGGATTTGGCAATCGCCATGGATAAATTAAGCATAAACTGGCAGGAGAACACAAATAACTTTGAGGCAGGAAACCTATGAGCAAGTCACATTCGTTGGTCGTAAATGCTGTAGGCAGAACGGTGCCTACCTCCGTTAATGGGAAAGCGGTAATTCCATTTAAAGGAATTGGCAAGCATAAACCCGAAGGCAAGAAGTTTGGTCCGCGCATTTCTTCCAGCATTGATTTTCCTGATGATGGCGATAAACGTGTTGCTACTTTGAAGGATGCATTGGTCAAAGCAGGAATAAAAGATGGGATGACAATATCCACACATCACCATTTTAGAAATGGAGATTTGATAGCCGTTCAGATATTTGATATTGCTGCATCAATGGGAATAAAAAATCTGGTATGGTTCCCCTCCGCGTCTTTCGAATGTCATGCGCCATTGGTCAAATACCTCGAAGACGGAACTATTCACCATATTGAAGGAAGCATGAATGGTCAGTTAGGTCGTTTCACCTCAGCTGGCAAAATGAAGGGAACAGGTGTGTTGCGCTCCCATGGCGGTCGTTATCAAGCTATACAAGATGGTGAAGTAGAAATTGACATTGCTGTCATTGCAGCGCCAACGGCTGATTTTTTTGGCAATGCAAATGGTGTCTACGGTGCAGCGGCCTGTGGCTTGTTGGGTTTTGCGCTGGCTGATTCACAGTATGCCGACAAAGTAATCGTTGTCACAGATAATCTGGTTCCGTTTCCATGTGCACCCTGGCAGATCCAAGGTAACTATGTGGATTATGTCGTGGAAGTGCAGCAAATCGGGATTCCATCCAAGATCGTTTCGGGAACCACAGAGGTTACGAAAAGCCCGGATCGCCTGTTGATAGCGGAACTGACCGCACGCTTCTGTGACCATGCGGGGATCATTCGTGACGGGTTCTCTTTTCAGGCCGGGGCAGGTGGTACATCCCTTTCAATTGGAATTTATTTTTCCGAAATCCTAAAAGTAAAGGGGATGAAGGCACGCTTTGCACGTGGTGGCAGCAACAAATATCTGGTTAACATGCTGGAAGAAGACCGGGTGGAATACATTCTGGATGGACAAACTTTTGATCTGGAAGGTGTGCGTTCAATGCGGGAAAACTCACGCCATCTTAGCACGAGCCCGTTTACCAGTTATAACTATCATGGGAAAGGAAATTTTGCATCCATTTTGGACGTAGTCATTCTTGGTGCTACTGAAGTTGATGTTAACTTCAATGCCAATGTTGTCACGCATTCCGATGGTGTCCTGCTGCATGGAATTGGTGGATGGCAAAATTGTCTATTCGCCAAGTGCACCATCCTTCCCATTCCATTATTTCGGGACCGGATCCCGGTCATCCGTGACGAGGTAACCACGCTCTGCGGTCCAGGTGAACTGATCGATGTTATCGTGACCGAGCGGGGAATAGCTATCAATCCTCTCCGGAAGGATTTACTTGATAAGCTTAAAGACAGTGACCTTCCAATTAAATCGATACAGCAATTAAAAAGTGAAGCTGAGAAAATCTGCGGTGTGCCTGCCCATGTTCAGTTTGAAGATGATATTGTAGCTGTCGTGAAATGGGTGGATGGAACTGTCCTGGACGTGGTTCGGAAAATCAAAATCTGAAGACATTCAGGCGCCCACCGCTCGCCTCATTACCGCTAAGTTTTATCCGGGCGGTAAAACATTCTTTTCAAAAAAGGCTGAATCTTGCGGCCCGGAAGTTTTTCCGTCTGAATACTCTAAATACCACT
The DNA here is from genome assembly GCA_003537495.1 of Cytophagales bacterium. Lineage (GTDB taxonomy): Bacteria > Bacteroidota > Bacteroidia > Cytophagales > Cyclobacteriaceae > ELB16-189. Next base: position 4,595 of record DPSB01000576.1, read on the forward strand.
CAAGAACAAAGGGTCCGGTTCCGCACCCATTTGGATTGTCTTTGGCAGTAGCGAGTGAATGAGGATGTGAAGTTGTGTGTGTATCGAATTTTGTCAGTCATATTATAATTAACTAACAGATTATCAATATTATATTGATTAATAGTCATTTTTATAAATATCGAATTATTGCATTTTTTGAATTATTCAAACGA
>DPSB01000574.1 GCA_003537495.1 Cytophagales bacterium
ACTTTTCATCAAACAGATTTACATCATATTTTCTGGACCCCAAATTTGTAAGTGAAAAAAGGTCGATAAGATTACCTTCACTATCAGAGACAGAAATAACGTAAGGCTCACCCATTGCACTCATAAACTGATACAACCTGAATTTATGACCTGATGGATATAATACTGTTTCCTTGAAGAACGGATCCTCTTCAAGTAATTCTTCTTTTATGTTTTCAGGATCATCTGGTCTGAGAGAATAATTTTCAATTACATAATCAAGGATAAGTGAATTTTTGACGCTTAATTCATCCTTACGAGGTTCACTTAAAAAATTAGAATTATCGTTTTTTCTGCTACAACCGAGCATAAAAATGAACAGAATAAAGAATTTAACCTTTTGCATTTTCGAAATAATACTTATTCGAATACTCGCAGCTTCTTATCAAATAGACTTTTCCATCTCTTTCTGACTCACCACCAAACCAGACTTATATTGGTTAATGGATTTTCTTACTTCAAATCTGTACTGATCAGAAGTAAGAATTTTTAAGTCAGCGGTAACGCAAGCGATTTTCTTTTTCTGTTTAACTTCTACGCTAGTTGACATACTAAATCCTGAATTTGCTACTTCCCCTTCTTCAACTCATCAAATTTGTTGCTTTGCGCCTTTTTAGGAAACACATTGTTTTCAATACTTATATCAGCGGTTTCTTTTAGCGGATCAATCACCACATTCACCACTTCTTTATCCTTGGCAAACACTTTGGTTACTTTGGTTTCGTTAATGCGCCAGATTTCGGCAGGAATGCGTTCTATTTCCTTGCTACCATCTTTAAACGTCCATTCAATAATAACAGGCATTACCAAACCACCTTTGTTGCTCAAGGTTATCTCATAAAAGTTTTTATTCTCCATTTTAGAAATCGTAGCTTTATCATCAATGCGATTCCGGAAGTCGCCATAAAAACGATCATCGGTTGGAATTACACTAAAGTATTGCGGCCCCTGGCTGAAGTCAGCTGGTTTATCGCCATCGCCTTTTGCTGCAAGATCACCCTTCGCTACTTTCTTGCCTTTGTTTTCTACAGTTGCCTGATTGGTTTTTACTTTAAACCACTTCACATCATCCAGCGACACATCGTGGTTATCGGTAGTATAAAACCAACCGCGCCAGAACCAATCGAGATCAACCGCGCTGGCATCTTCCATGGTGCGGAAAAAATCGGCAGGCTTGGGATGTTTAAAGGCCCAACGCTCTGCATATTCTCTAAATGCTTTATCAAATAACTCGGGGCCCATTACAGTTTCGCGCAGAATATTTAAGGCGGTAGCACACTTGGCGTATTGTTCGTTACCAAAATTAGAACGCACCACCGATTCGGAGTTGACCATTAAAGGCCGTTGTAAATCGGGGTTGCCTTTCATGTACGGAACAATGCCCGCTGCTGGCCCGCGACCAACCGGTTTATCCGGATAGTTTTCAACTTCGGTACGGTATTGGACAAATGTATTCAAGCCTTCATCCATCCAAGTCCATTGGCGTTCGTCATTGTTGATGATCATCGGGAAAAAGTTATGACCTACTTCGTGAATGATCACACCAATCATACCCCACTTAACACGATCAGGAATGGTACCATCTTTTAATGGTCTTCCAAAGTTGAAGCAAATCATGGGGTACTCCATACCCAACGAAGCGGCATGAACTGAAGTAGCTTGCGGATACGGATAGTTGATAGAATACTTGGAATACGTTACCAAAGTATTCTTCACCGCTTTGGTTGATTCTGCTTCCCACAATGGATTGCCTTCTTTGGGATAATACGACATAGCCAACGTGGTTTTATCACCCACCTTTACGGCCTGTGCATCCCAGATAAATTTTCGGGATGTAGCAAATGCAAAGTCGCGCACGTTTTCGGCTTCAAAGCGCCACGTTTTCTTTTCTTTCGATTTTGTTTTTTCACGTTGTACTGCCTCGGCCTGTGTGCAAATAACAACCTGTTTATCAAACGAAGTTTTAGCTTTTTCAAAACGTGCGTATTGATCGGCTGTTAAAACTTCTTTCAGGTTGCTTACCATACCCGTTCCGGCCATTACATGATCGGCAGGCACGGTAAGGTTAACTTTATAGTTGCCAAAGTTTACGGTAAACTCACCTTGTCCCCAGAATTGTTTGTTCTGCCAACCAATCACATCATCGTACACACACATGCGTGGAAACCATTGCGCAATGATGTAGAGGTAATTGCCATCTTCTGGAAAAAACTCCATACCACTGCGACCATCGTTGGGTGTCATTTTCTTAACGCGATCGTTGATGTTAAACGACCACTCAATTGAGAAAGACATTTTTTGTCCGGCAGCAAGCGCTTTCGGTAAGTCAACGCGCATCATCGTTTGATTAATGATATAAGGCAATGCTTTACCGGATGCATCTTTTACTGATTTGATTTTAAAGCCACCATCAAAATCATGTACACTTGCCACGTTGGCAAACGTACCGGCATCAACAGAATCGCGCACCACGCTGTTAGCAACTTTAGCAGTATTGTTATTTTTTTCATTGATGTTCTGATCAAGTTGCAACCACAAGTACGTTAAGGCATCGGGTGAGTTGTTGTGGTAGGTAATGGTTTCAGCACCGGTAATGCTTTGCTTCTCATCGTTAAGCTCGGCATCAATCACATAGTCGGCTTGTTGTTGCCAGTACTTGGGACCGGGCGCTCCTGAACCCGAGCGATACTCGTTGGGTGTAGGCAGCATCTGATCCAACTGCTCAAACTTACCTTTCCATTGTTGTGCCTGAGTTGTAAAACCAATCAGCAGAAGGCAACATAATAAAACCTGTTTCATATATTTTTATTTAAAAATCAAAAAAAACTCTACCAGAAAATTCTGTCTTTCATCAGTATCAAAGCAATGCCCGCAATAGCCGATGACACAACCATGCGCCAATCTCTTCGCGCTACACCCACAAATTGCACCAGCACAAAACCAGCAGTTAAAAACAAGACAACAATAACTAATTGCCCTAACTCAAGGCCTACGTTAAATGCAAACAAAGGCGTTATAATATTTTGACTTTGGCCCAACAACTCTCTTAGAAAATTTGAGAAGCCGAGGCCATGAATCAATCCAAAGAAAAGCGCAAAGACATAATTGATCTGAATAGCTGCTTTGCTGCTGGCTTCATCGCGCTTAAGCACATTGGCAAAGGCTGTAATAAAAATCGTGAGCGGAATCAGAAACTCAATTACTTCGCCTGGAAAAGCTACAATATTAAGGGTTGCCAGAGCCAGGGTAATGGAATGACCGATAGTAAAAGCAGTAACCAGAATCAACACTTTTTTCCAATCGTGCAGCAGATACACGGCACACAAGGCAATTACAAACAAGATGTGGTCGTACCCATTCGTATCCAGAATATGATCTTTGCCCAACCCAAAATATAGTGCAAACTCGCTCACAACTACCTGATTTTTAAAGCCCACAAGTATAGGCTTAATTTTGATTTAGGTCAATTAGAACTAATTTTGACGGCACGGTTTTTCGTGTGTTTCGGTTATGATTTCAGTATTATATGCGTGCCTGCTTGTAGTCCACCCCATTCATTTGTCGGTGTCGGAAATCAATTACAGCGAAAAGGACAAAGCTCTTCAAATTACCTCACGCATTTTTCTGGATGATTTGGAGGCCAGCATTCGCAACCAGCTTAACAACCAGGAACTGGACGTGCTGGAGCCGGGCAATGGTCTTACTTCCAAACAACTTATAGCTGATTATGTGTTAAAACATTTCGTTGTTAAGCTGGACGGAAAAATTCAGAAGTTAAATTTCCTGGGCTTTGAACGCGATGATCCGGCTGTGATCTGCTACATCGAAATTGAGAACATAAAAAAATTTAAAACGATTGAAGTGCGCAATGAAGTAATTATGGATTTGTACGATGACCAATCGAATATTGTGCATGTCACTTACAAAGGCCCGGTAAAAAGTTTTAGGTTGTTGCGCGATAAGCCTGCTGACACAATCACCTTCGATGAAAAGTAAAACCGGGTTAGTTCTTTTTGTGATTCTTTCCGACTTTGCGTGAAATTTTAAATCAGACATTATGCGTTCAAAAATTGTTGCCGGTAACTGGAAAATGAATAAAACTCTGGAAGAAGCGCAAACGCTTACTTCCGAACTGATGGGTATGATTGCCGATGAAGTGAAAGGCAATGTAAAAGTGGTGTTGTGTACACCGTTTCCATATTTGTATCCTGTAAAACAACAATTGGGCAACAACACGCGCATGGCGGTAGGTGCACAAAACTGCAGTGAGCATGCGTCTGGTGCTTACACAGGTGAAACTGCTGCACCGATGTTAAAATCCATGAACATTCCCTATGTAATTCTGGGCCACAGCGAACGCAGACAATACTTTGGCGAAGACTCAAAACTGCTCGTAAAAAAAACAGACATCGCATTGGCAAACGGACTTACTCCTATTTTCTGTTGTGGCGAACCTTTGGAAGTACGTGAGGCCAATGGCCACGAAGCCTTGGTAAAAAAACAAGTTGAAGAAGCATTATTTCATCTTTCTGCGGAGGCCATTCAAAAAGTAGTAATTGCCTACGAACCTGTATGGGCAATTGGCACCGGTAAAACCGCTACCGCCCAACAAGCGCAGGATATGCACGCAGTTATTCGAAAACATTTAGCAGCAAAATATGGCGCGGCTGTAGCCGATGAAATTTCTATTCTCTATGGCGGAAGCGTAAATGCAGCCAATGCAAAAGAACTATTTGCCAACCCCGATGTAGATGGTGGCTTGGTGGGTGGAGCCTCATTAAAGAGTAGAGAATTTACAGAAATCGTAAAGGCAATTTGAGAATTCGGCAATTTGAAAATGATTATCCTTCATCATTAGTTTTTACTTACACTATCATTCTCAAATTTCAAATCGGCACATTTTCAAATTGAAATTATGTATTCACGATTAGTCGTTACCTGCAATCCCGAATTTTCTGAAATCCTGATGGCCGAAATAGCCGAGGCTGGCTTCGATACATTTATGGAAACTGAAACCGGTTTTGAAGCGTACCTGGAAGGCAATGCATTTGATAAACAGTTGCTGGAAGAAATAAAAGAAAAGTATGCACCGGTAACCCCACTTGTTTTTCAATACGATGAAATCGAAAAGCAAAACTGGAATGAAGAGTGGGAAAAAAATGTAGAACCCATTATCGTAGATGATAAATGCCTGGTGCGGGCTGCGTTTCATAAAATAGATAAGCCTTACGAATACGAAATTATCATAACACCCAAAATGAGTTTTGGTACGGGCCATCATCAAACCACGCACTTAATGTTGAGTGCGCAGATGAAGATGGATCATCGCGGTAAGCGCGTAATGGATGCCGGTTGTGGCACAGCCATTCTTTCGGTTATGGCGAGTAAGCTGGGGGCCACAGAAGTAGAAGCGTTTGATATTGATGAATGGAGTGTAGAAAATGGAAATGAAAATACTGAGAATAACAATTGCAGCAACATTCACATTCAATTGGGAAAGATTAATGAGGTTAACCTTACGGGAACCTTCGATATTATTCTGGCTAACATCAACAAAAACATTTTGCTGGCCGAGATGCAACAATATGCCGCTTATTTAAAACCGAAAGGTGAGTTATTGCTTAGTGGCTTTTATGAAAAAGACATCCCCGATCTGAAAGCCGAAGCGGCAATGTATAACTTAAGAGAAGTTCGCCATCAGCAGCGCGAAACCTGGGCTTGCCTGCTTTTACAAAAGCAATAAAGATGCATCACATGAGTTTGTTACCAGTACGGTTGCCAGTAATCAGGTAACTGGTAACGAGTAACTGGCAACTATTAGTAGTTTAGCCGGATTTTTGCGAATTTGAAGGTTTTTGACCCCGTGAAGCAGGTTTTAACATACATAGCTGCCCTTTGTCTTTCTGCAAGTCTGTTTGCCCAAACCGAATCGGGCTCTTACAGCTTTCAGGATAGCGTGCGGCTGGTGCTGGAAAACACCAAAGCCACCGATGCCATAACTATTGGGGCTGCGTTTAACACCGCGTGGGGATCGTTGGGTCCAGACCAGCAACAGGTAATAAAGGCACAGGCAAAACTCATGAAGAAAAAAGGGTTTAAGCTGCGGCCGCACCTGGTAAATTATTACGGTGCCATTGCTGCAGCCGTTACCATCGAAAATGCAGACCCTTCCAAACTAAGCGGATTTTTTTCGGTGGCCGATAAAGTGCTTGCAGAAAATAACCCTGTGCAGGCCAATTTATACTTTCAGCTTTCGCGCGACTTCTTTGAACAACATGCTTTGAATTACGAAAAAGCGTTTAAGCTGATGGTAAAAGATGGTAATTATAATTTTCAATATTTAGAACCGCCACCACCCGATACCACTCAAACCTATAATTACGATACCCCGGTTGATACTACCGCGTACAACAGGCCGGCATGGCAGCAGGAAATTTTCCAACCCGAAATACTCGGGCCGGTTATCACATTCGATCAGGTATCGCTCAACTTTATTACCGCTTACGATTCAGCCAGTCTTAACAATACAAAAGGCACATTCTCTTTGCGCGATAAACTTTTTGTTGGCGAAGGTGGCAGATTTGATTGGTCGGCTGCGGGGCTTTCGCCCGATTCCGTTTATTACGACCTCAACAAATATAATTTCAAAACCAATCAACCTTATCTTAAAGCAGAACAAGGTCGGCTAACCTACATTGGTAAAATTCCGGGTAACGTGCCCGGTGTTTTTGAGTTTCGAAGCATCAATCATAAAACACCTCAAGCGGCTTCTTATCCACGCTTCAAATCGTATGAAGCCAACATTAACCTTGCGGGATTGGATAGCCTGAATATGAAATATACGGGTGGTTTTGGATTGCAAGGCGCATCCGCCAACTCTAACACGGTAAACAACGACCTCGCCACCATCGAAATTTTTGGTGAAGCAACCAAACGCTTTAAAGCAGTGGCTGCTTCGTTTGGCTTTAAAGATTCGGTAATCGTTTCTCCGCAAGCGCGAGTAATCATCTTTCATCAAAACGATTCTATTATTCACCCGGCTATGGAGCTGCGCTATGAGTTCACGAAGCAGCGCATTATTCTTAACAAGGAAAAAAGTTCGCAACGTAAAGCGCCCTTCTCTTCCTCTTTCTTTCAGGTTGAGTTTACAGCCGATCGCCTGGTTTGGAATCTGAAATCGGATAGCATCAGAATGTGGGTGCAAGGCAGTGGAAAAGTTGCCCCCATGATAATTGAATCAAATGATTTTTATGATCCGGAAGGCTATCGCGAGTTGCGCGGCCAGGGTTTTAATTTTCATCCGCTCGCATTGGTTGTTAACAAAGCAAACGAATTGGGCACAAACGATTATTATGTGTTCGATCTGGTGCAAGAAGGTCGCTCGCTTGCTGTGGCGCGCATGGCTGCCGACTTTTTGTTTCAGCGGGGTATGATTGATTACGATGCGCGCACAGGCAGAATTCATGTAAAGGATAAAGCAATAAACTTTATTCAATCCGTAAAGGGTTTTTCGGATTACGATAATCTTAAAATCCACTCGCTTACCGATACTGTTTCCAATGCCTACATCTCATTTAAAGATGGCCGCATGAATGTGTATGGCGTAGAAGAGTTTAATGTGAGCGATTCGCTTAACGTGGTAATTAAACCCGATAGCAGCAGAATAACTTTTCTACAAAACCGCGACATCAAGTTTAACGGAACCATCAATGCCGGTAACTTCGAAATCTCCGGTCGCGATTTTACACTGAAGTACGATAGCTTCTTCATCAACATGAACCACATCGATTCTATTCGGTTTTATGTTACAGAAAAGAATGGCACCCGCAGAAGAGTAAACAATTCGATGGTGGGTGCCGACTCCACTGCGCAGGCAGCCAGCGGTATGCAAGCATCCAGCAACAAAACATCCGGAACACTCTTTATCAATCGCCCCGATAATAAATCCGGAAAGGAAAAAATCCCAAACTATCCACGCCTCGATGCAACTGCTGGGGGTGTTATTTACTTTGACAGAAGTGAAGTATTAAATGGCGCGTATGATCGATCGGTCTTTTTTGTAGTGCCACCGTTTAAGCTCGATAGTTTAAATGATGCCGACCCCGGCTCCATCAATTTTGAAGGCACGTTTATTTCGAGTGGTATGCTGCCGGCATTCAAAGAGAAGTTACACACCATGCCCGATAAATCGCTTGGGTTTACACACACGGTTCCGGCCTCGGGTTATCAACTGTTTCAAGGCGATGGAAAACTTTATGGCGGCTTATCGCTTGATAATGCGGGTATTCGTGCGGCCGGTAAAATTGATTACCTGGCGGCTACTGTGGAGTCGCGCGATTTTATTTTTTATCCGGACTCAGTTGTGGGCCGTGGTAGCGTGGGCGAGATCAGAGAAAAACTTTATGGCTCGGTTTACTTTCCACAAGTGAAGTTAAATGATTACCGGTTGAAGTGGCTACCCAAGCAGGATAAGATGAATATCAAAAACATGAAGGAACCGTTTAGCTTGTATCAGAATACAGCTACGCTGGATGGAAACCTGATTGTTTCCAAAAATGGTGTAGGTGGTGATGGCCGATTGAGTACACGCGGTTCAGAATTACGTTCGAAAGAAATGTCTTTCTCAGCAAAAGAATTTAATGCCCGCCATGCCGCGTAACAACCGGTTTGCAATCATCGTAAAAACGAGCATGTCGCCTCTTT
>DPSB01000283.1 GCA_003537495.1 Cytophagales bacterium
GTTTGCTTTAAAACTTCCGCTGATGTTGATTTTTTTAGTGCTACCCATCCACGTGTTGGTATAATCATACTGATGCCGAAAGTTTTGTGTTAATACTGCCAATTCCAGTATACTGGTTTGGTGATTCAATACCACTGTGTTTTCAACCTTAACCTCAGGCGTAAACTGGAAAGCCTTTCGGAAATCTTCACCCAGCGTTTTAGCGGCTTCATAACCACTTCGCGCCATGCGTTCCGGAATAATCACAAACAACACGAATGCGGCAATCGTGCCGGTAATTAACAGAGCAATAATGAGTTTGAGATAACGCGCCATACTTGCAAAGTTAAGGTAATTAAGCCATCCTTTTGTTTGGCAAAAGTTCCGAACGTGCTTCAAACCCGTTATGCGCAAAGGACTAATTCAAATAATCGGGGTGGTAATAGCCATCATTATCATTCTGCTTTTTTACCAGGCTTGAGTAGGCTACTTTTGCGATCAAAAAATAAATTGATCCATGGCCGAAAACCTGTTGATAGCGACTGAATCGGATAAAGTTTCGCGCTATAAAACGTTAATTCCACAACTGGAAGCGCTAATATCGGGAGAACCCGATCTTACAGCCAACCTCGCCAATATTGCGGCTGCACTTAAACAAACTTTAGATTTTTTCTGGGTGGGATTTTACCTCGTAAAAAAAGACTCAGGTAAACAGGAGTTGGTATTAGGCCCGTTTCAAGGGCCGATTGCCTGTACGCGTATTGGTTTTGGTAAAGGAGTATGTGGTGCAAGTTGGAAAGAGAAACAGGTTATTATCGTTCCCGATGTGGATGCATTCCCCGGCCATATTGCTTGTAGCTCAGCATCAAAGTCGGAAATTGTGTTACCTGCATTTAAAAATAACGAAGTGGCGTTGGTGTTGGATGTGGACAGCGATAAGCTGAACGATTTTGACGCAACAGATGAGGAATACCTTTCGCAGGTAATGCGGTTGATTGAAAAAATGTTGTGATGACAAACAATACACCTACGGTTGCATTTTATCAGCAACGGGCAAAACAATTTCAAGCAGAAAGCGAAACCATTGAAAAACAAATCCGACTGTATGCATGGTTGCGGGTTGGGCTAATGGTGTTAATCGCGTTGATTATTTATCTCGGGTTATCAAATCCTGATTTTTATTATGCTGTTGTATTACCGTTGGCCGGATTTATTGTGCTGGTACGAAAACAAACAGCAGCCCGCGAATTGAAAGAGCGACTATCGTATCTCAGCAAGCTCAATCAATACGAAGCCAAGGCACTTGGTTTTGAAGCAATTGAATTTGCCGATGGTCAGGCATTTGCCGATGTGCATCATGCCTATAGTCACGACCTGGATTTGTTTGGACCTGGCTCGGTGTTTCAATACCTCAATCGGTGTGGTACCCATGCGGGTGAGTTACGACTTGCGCACAATTTAAAACTTCCTGCTTTCGATAAAGAAGAATTACAACAACGTCAGCAAGCCGTGCGTGAATTAGCTTCGAAGCTGGAGTTACGCCAACAGGTTTGGGCCACCGGTAAACAAATAAACGATGCCGCTTATGATACCCGTGGCTTGCTCAATTGGTTAAAAGAGACACCGATTTTTTATCGTAACCAAATAAATACAATTGTACGATGGTTGCTACCGGCACTTACAATAAGTGTGGGCGTGTTCGTAATAGTAAGCTTGAGCTATTTCGGGTTGTTCTTTTTAATGACGTTTATTCAATTGGCATTGGCTGCCGTCTATGCAAAGCGAATAACGGCCATGCAGGATGTGCTCGTTGCCGGAGGGAAGATCATGCACAACTATGCTAAAATCTTTGAACTGCTCAGTCGGGAGAAATTCGAATCCACTAGAATGAAACATCATCATGCTGTGGCAGAAGCAGCATTTAAAAAAGTAAAAGAATTTTCTGCATTGGTAAACGCGTTGGAATCGCGCATGAATCCACTCGCCATGCAATTAGGGAATGGTTTATTCTTGTACGATTTTCATACCGTAAGCAAACTTGAGAGGTGGCGTGAAGAGAATGCAGAAGACCTACCCGTTTGGTTAGCATCGCTGGCGGAGTGGGATAGTTTAATTTCGTTAGCCACACTACATCACAATTACCCGCACTATGCATTTGCTGAGGTAACAGATAAAATGATATTGAAGGGTGAAGCCATTGGTCACTTGTTGATTCCCGATGCCATTCGCGTAAACAATAATTTTGAGATCGGTAATCCGCAGCGTGTTTATTTAATAACCGGAGCCAACATGGCCGGTAAGAGTACATTCCTGCGAGCGTTGGGGGTAAACTTTGTGCTGGCGCAGATTGGTTCGCCCGTATGTGCAATGGTTTGGCAAACACCTTTATTAAAATTGCGCACCGGTATGCGTACTACCGATTCACTGCAAGAGCATCAATCGTATTTCTTTGCAGAGTTAAACCGACTTCAATCTATTGTGCAAGAATTGGAAGCGGGTACACCCATGTTTATTCTTTTGGATGAGATTTTGAAAGGCACAAACTCTACAGATAAACAATTGGGTTCGCTCGAATTATTAAAGCGATTGAAAGAAAAAACAGCCCTTACGGTTTTGGCTACACACGATATTGCGTTGGGTGTATTGAAGGAAGAATATCCACAACAAATTAATACGGTTTGCTTTGAGGGTAAAATTGAAAACGACCAACTCTCTTTTGATTACACATTACATGCTGGGGTTGCGCAAAAAGCCAATGCTACTTTTCTAATGCGGAAGATGGGAATTATTTAGTCTGACGCTTTAATGTTATCATGCTTTCCCCTTGCCTTTGGGTGAGGGGATTCTTCAACCCCCATAATGATGTGGTTCGTATTTCTGTCGGATGCTTTCAAGTAGTTTTTGCCTAACTTGAATTACTATTCACATCACGTATGAAAGCAATCGCCTGCATCCTTCTCATAATTCCTGGCATTGTAAGCTCACAGATTGGGGCCAAGACCCAACAAAGCGGCAAGCTTACCGGCATCTGGCAAAACAACCAGTTTGGGTACCAGATGACACTCATACTCAATGCCGATGGCAGTGGTGAATTTGATGGTGATATGATTAAATATACCACACAGGCCAATAAGCTTTCGCTTGTGCAAGACGGCCAGACTACTATCTATACGTTTGTGCTTCAAAGCAATAGCCTTACACTTTCCGGTGGCGATCTGGATGGCAGTATTGTATTTACACGAGCCGGAACACAAAACACACAGCCAGTTGTTCAGAATCAATCGCAGCAACCCTATCAACAACCTCAAACTGCAGGTGAAATCCAAAGCGGGGCCGATTTAATTGGTGTGTGGAGTGGTAATGGCGAATCGGTTGAGTTTAAAAATAATGGCCAGTGTATTTACCTCGGTAACACTTTTCAATACCAGGTATCGCAAGGGCATATCATCTTACAAACACAACAAGGCAATGCTATGCTGGCTTATAGTATTAAGGGAAATCAACTTACGTTGAGTGCCAATGGCCAACAGTTTACCTATACAAAAGGTGCAGGTAATGTAGGTCAGGCACCTGCACAAAATCAGGCGCAATCCGGTGGGGGACGTGTGGCACAAGAACTGGTGGGCAAGTGGTGCTGGACAAATGTGAACTCCACCAACACCGGAGGATCAAGCTCAAGCGAATGCATTGTACTCAATGCCAATGGTACATTTGAATATGCATCGGAACGTTCGATGGATACCAACACGAGTTCGTTCTATGCCGGAACATCATCGCAAGGCAGCGATCGCGGTACTTGGTGGGTGCAAGGCGATCGTATTTATTATAACTCGCAAGCCCGTGGACAAGGATCATATCAATTGCAAAAAATCAATCATCCTAAAACAGGCGACCCCATGATTGTGTTGGATGGTGAATCTTATGTAACTTTCTTCCAGAAACCAAGATGGTAATATGAGTAAGAAAGTACAAAAGCGAGTAAATGGCGGATTGGCCATTTATTACGGTATGGGTGCTGGAGCGCTTAGCGTAGCTTCACTTGTTGCACTTATTGTTTGGATTGTAAAAGTCTTTTTGGGGAAGACTGAATTTAGTTGGGGTGCCGTTATTTTACTTCCTATAGTGATTTTTGGTTTTGGCTTTATGGCGTATGCATTACTAAGAGTAGGCTATGAAGAACTCGAAGATTAGAACCAGATTTTTTTGTAATAGAACTATCGTTATTGAAAATTTTCAGTTCAATGGTGCAAATAGCCATGTGTTTGTAGTCATTTCAATAAGTTCATAAAAGTTGTACACCATGTTAAATGGAGTATCCATAATTCAACAACAATATGAGTAACACCCTCAATCGCAGAGCCTGGTTAAAATCCACATTGGCACTTACAGGCGGCCTTACTATTTCTTCTTCATTGGCAAACCAATTGTTGGCCGCGCCTGTCAGTCATGCAGAAGGAAGCTTTACACCGTTGCTGAATGGAAATATTGTTCGATTAGGTTCAAATGAAAACCCATACGGGCCATCGCCTTTGGCGCGCAAAGCATTAGCCGAAGCCATGAATGAATTTAATCGCTACGCCTTTGAACCGGTACAAGCATTTAAAAAAGTATTGGCCGAGAAAGAAGGTGTATCGCCTGAGCATATTCTGGTGGTGAATGGTTCGTCTGAAACCTTGTGCCTCGCGGGCATGGCCGTTGGTTTAGAAGGTGGAGCTGTACTTTCTGCTTTCCCTACTTTTCGGTCGCTCATGGACTATGCTGAAAAGTTGCATGCACGTTGGGATAAGGTTGATGTGGACGATTACCACAAACATGACTTGAATGCGCTTGCGGCAGCAGTGAAATCTGACACACGTTTAATGTTCTTATGTAATCCTAACAATCCAACCGGTACTGTAATTGAAGGCCAGAAGTATCTCGACTTCTGCCAGGAGATGAGTAAAAAAACATTAGTGTTTTCGGATGAAGCCTATCTGGAGTTTCTGGAGCCGGATGAACAACGCTCAGCTGTTGAACTGGTGCGCAAAGGCCATAATGTAATGGTGTCGCGTACTTTTTCAAAAGTGTATGGGTTAGCAGGTTTGCGATTTGGTTATGCTATTGCACAACCAGAAGTGATTAAAAAACTTTCCCAATACCAGATGGGGCCGGTGATTAATCAGGCCGGTTTGGCTGCAGCCAAAGCATCGCTCAACGATACAGCGTTTGCCAAACTTACGCGCACCAAAAACAACGAAGCATTAACTTTCTTTCAGCAATATTTAGATAAGAAAGGTTGGTTCCACGGCAAGTCGCGCGCCAATTGTGTGTTGTTTCCAGCACCTAAGGATGGTAAAACTATCTTAGCCGAAACGATGAAGCGCGGTTTCCAAATTCGTATATGGGATTTTCAAGGTAAAGAATGGTGCCGGGTGAGTATTGGTACATTGGATGAAATGAAAGGATTTGTGAAGGCGTTTGATGAGGTGGTAGGGTAGTAGTTTTAAGATATTAGTTGACTGTGAATTGCAATGAGGCTTCTTATAAC
>DPSB01000004.1 GCA_003537495.1 Cytophagales bacterium
TAGTTGCGTTCGGCTACATGGGCTCTGCTTTCAGGTAATAATGCTTTAAGCTGTTTCTCGGTAGGATTGAGTTGCTCAATCCGAAAAGCGCGGCCCGGAAAATTTTCCAAACGAACATCTGCAGTATATAAATGCGTGTGCGGTGCGAGTTTATGCAAACTAAAATGTTGTCCTACTAATTTAAATGCTCCGGCTTTCAATATTGCAGCTCCGGGTTCGTACAGATAGTGCAGTGGTTCGCTGTAAACGGGTTGGGCTGTTGCTTCCTGGGCCTGTGTAAATGCAAACTTTGATTTTATTTCTCCCTTCGAATCAAGATCAATTGCAGTTATCTCAGGAGTTCCGGTAAAATCACGCTGTACCAGAAAAAGCAATTCCTTCATTTCATTTTCAACCGATAATGCAATTACGGTTTTAGTATGCGGCAGTTCGCGCAAGCCTTGTTGTATGTCGAGCAAAGGCGAAGCTTTGAGTAAAACAAACTCGCCAAGTGTTAACAACTGAGCTTGCAATTGAGTTATATCCGGAGTGCAATCACTTAGTTTGAAAATTTTTTTGGCGTTTGTGTCTCTGCGGGCTGGATCGATAAAAAAAACAGTTGCTTCCTTTATCTGCGATACTACTTCTTCGGCAGTAGCCTCAATATGAATTATGTTTCTTGCGCCTAACTGCGCATGGTTATGCTGAACAAGCTTGAGTAATTCGGCATTGGGTTCAACATACGTTACCGAATCAAATTGCTTCGAAAAGAAAAATGAATCCACTCCAAAACCGCCTGTCAGGTCAATCAGATTTTCTTGTCCGGTCTCTGCTTTCACAAGTGCTGCTTTAAATAGTGCCGTTGCGTGTGAAGAAGATTGCTCGAGATTAATCGTAGGTGGATAGACAATGCCTCGCGTGTTATACCATAACGGAAGTTTCTTTTTTGCTTTGCGCCTTCCGGCAATTTGTTCGGCAATTAATTTGGTGGGAAGATCAAAAAGTGTTTTGTGTTGCAAGACCAATTGTCGCTCATCGGCAAACTCATTTTTAAAGATGAAGTCTTGCACGGGGTTATCACAAATCCGTTTCCAACTGGCCATGCTGCAAGATAGTTATTGTGCCACAACTGCGCGGGTGCGCAATGCAAACCAGATATTACGCAGGTAAACCACAAAGCCCATACCCTGCGCCACCAGTAACACGGGTTCGTTGTGTATGATGCCGTAATAAACCACCATCAGCGAAGCAACCGCACTGATAACCCAGAAGCCCAATGGCAAAAGTGATTGTTGCGCCTTCTCCGAAAAATACCATTGGTATATGTACCGAAAGTTTAACAATAACTGCCCCGCACCACCCAGTAAGAGTGCTACGCTTGCAAAGTTTGTTTCCGTAAAAATATTCTGAAAGCGTTGAGGTGCTATAAGCCAGGCCCACACCATAAGCATAAATGGTAGTGGAAAAATTATCCAACGCAAACTCCAATGAAGTTTATTCCATACTTGCTTGAGTTGCAGGTTGCGGATGTAAATGTAGAATGAAATGGTTTGGCCGAATAGAATGATTACATCCTGACGAATTAATCCATACACCAGAAAAAATGCCGAGCCGCACAAACTAAAAATCCAAAACCAGGTTGGTGATACCACGCGGCCTGCACGTTCAGATTGCACCCATTGCACAACCGTGCGCGCACCAAATAATGCCTGCGCAAAAAAGCCCAGCAGGTAAATTAAAATTTCTGAACCACTTAACGGATTAATGATCTCCATCTGAATTTTTCAACATACTTAGCAGCGAATAGGCACCTTGTGTAACCACGGCAGCATTCACATCAAAACCATTGGGTAAAATTACATGGGTATAACCCGATTCGCTAATTCCGGTTTTCACTTCCACCCCATCAAATTCATTTTGCGATTTTTGAACAAAGATATAACTCACGCCATCGTAACTTACTACCGCAGCCTCCGGCAGGGCTGGCACTGCGGTGCTTTCGGTTTCAATTACAGCATTAAAATACATACCGGGTATAAGTGTTGGGTCTTCCTTTTCCAAATGACAATGTACACGCACGGTGCGTTCGCTTGAAATTTCTTTGCCGATAAGATAAACGGTTGCTTCGCGCGGTTGAGTTTCGTTGGCCAGAACCAACATCATGGTTTGCCCGATGCGCAGATTCATGATGTCCTTTTCAAACACCTGTGCTTCGGCATGCAAATGCTCGGTATCTACAATTTCGAACATTACATCGGCACTGTTTACATACTTGCCCCGGTTGACATTTACTTCTGTAACGTATCCGGCAATCGGAGTAACAATGTTGATCACACTTTTTATCCCGTCTTTCTGCAGCCCTTCAGCCGAAAGGCCAATCAGTTTTAATCGCGCACGCAAACCTTCTTCTTTTGCTTTCGCGGAAAAATAATTTGACCTGGATTGCTGCAATACTTTTGCTGCGTTTACATTTTCGCTCGCAAGTTCTTGTTGCCGTTTGTATTCAACTTCCAGAAACTCAAGTTGTGTTTTACTATCTAAGTAATCTTGTTGTAACTGAATATAATCCTGATGTTCAAGTGTGGCTACCACCTGACCTTGCTTTACACGCATGCCCTGCAGCAACTCGGTATACTTTACAAATCCACCCATAGGTGCCGCAATACTTATCATATTTTGCGGAGGCACATCAAGCATTCCGTTTACACGAATCGGAGTGCTGATTTTTCGCGATTCAATCTTACCCACCTGAAGGCCGATTGTTTTTAGCTGTTCATCGGTGAGGTGCAGCGATTCTGCATCGGTATGCAATTCTGCTTTTTTTGTTTGTTCGGGCTTCGAACATGAAAAAGTAATTACAGCAATTGTTATAAATAGTATTCGATTGAGATTATTCATAAAGATTAAAAGCTTCCGGTGAGAAATTCAATTTTAATTACAGATAAGTTGTGTTGCTGCAACGCCATAAGGTAATTGGTCTTAATCTCAATGGCGGTACGCAGCGATTGCAAATATTCGATGTAGTCTATTTCGCCAGCACGAAATGCTTTACTTGCCTGCGACAAAATAAGCGAAGCATTCTGTAGCGCAGAACTTTCGTAGAACGAAAGACTTGCCGCATTCTTTTTCAATTCGCGCTGTGCCTGTTCAAACTCCTGGTTAAGCGTGGCTTTCGCATAGTCAGCATTTTTTTGTGCTGCTTCAACCTGGTAGTGTGCCGCTTTTGAACGTGCGGCCTGCGGAGCAATCCACAACGGAAATGATACCCCGACCAGAAAACCTTGAAAGCGTTTATTCTTATCGTAGAAATCTTCTGTGCCGGTTGTGTTCTGAAAACCAATTAGGGTTTGATTGAAATAGCCTACTTCCAGGTTGGGAAGAAATTTGTTTCGCTCTACCCGCAAGACTTGTTTGCTGATGTTGGTTTGTTGCATCTCGTACAAGAGCGTAGGATTGTTTTCAACCGATCCGGCAGATAACGTTAGCTTCACAAAATCATCTGTGGCTGCTACTAAATCTGTTGACTTAACCAGCACCTGCAAGCGAGTTTGAAGAATGTAACTATCAGCTTCGTTTTGTTGCAACCTGTTTTTAATTTCGAGTGATTGACTTTCGGCTGTCACTTTTTCGAGCAGTGTGCCTTCGCCTGCTTTAAATCGGGCCGAGGCTGCCCGTACAAAATCTGTAAACAAACTATCCTGCGAAAGCAAAAGTTGCTGAAGCGAGTTATGATACAACAGTAATTCGTAAGTGCGCTTAACTTCATACACCAGGTTATTTTGTGTTACAACCTGATTACGTTCCGCCCCCAGCACCTGTTCCCTTCCCAACTTAACTTGAGAAGCAAGTGTTGTAGGAAACGGAATGCTTTGTGTTAACGTAAGGTTATTGTCTTGCTGAATGGTATTGTACTGACCTTTCATTAGCGTGGCCGAAAAATTTCCTAAATCGGCTTGGGTCTTTTTCAGTTGACGAGCCTGCTCGGTTTGAAACTCAGCCGATTTAACGCGATCATTATTTTTCAAAGCTGTTTGCACGGCTTCTTCTCTACTCATCTCTTGCGCAGTAGCCGAAATGCTCATCAGCGAAAGCGCAACACCAAAAATTTTTATTCTATCTATCATAGTTCAGCAGATTGAGTTTTCTTTTCAAACAAGGTGTATAAAACCGGAAGCACTACCAGTGTAAGTAATGTGGCCGTGATTAATCCGCCAATTACTACGGTAGCTAATGGTCGTTGAACTTCAGCTCCTGATCCATGGGATAAAGCCATGGGCAAAAATCCAAGTGATGCAACAAGTGCTGTCATTAACACCGGGCGTAATCTTAGTTTGGTTCCTTGTATCACGACATGGTGTAAGGTTAGTGCGGTTTGTTTTTTCAAATGATTGAACTCTGCTATTAACACTATACCGTTTAATACTGCTACACCAAACAAGGCTATGAAACCAACACCGGCCGAAATACTAAACGGCATATCGCGCAGCCACAAGGCAAACACCCCACCAATGGCTGAGAGTGGAATAGCTGTGAAGATTAACAAACTATGCCGGAATGAGTGGAATGTAAAGTATAACAACAGGAATATTAATACCAGTGCAAGCGGCACGGCTACAGACAGCCGTTGCTTGGCTTCTTCCAGATTTTTAAATGATCCCCCATAGGTAGTGTAATAGCCGGGTTCAAATTTTACACGAGTTGAAATCAATTCATTCAACTCATTAACTATACTTTCCACATCGCGACCGCGCACGTTAAAGCCTACTACAATTCTGCGTTTGGCGTCATCGCGTTGTATTTGATTGGCGCCAATGGTAAGAGTAATATCACCCAGTTGTTCCAGTGGAACCTGCATTCCGCTGGCTGTAGTTACAAACAGATTTTTAACATTGCTTATGTTTTGTCGGTTTTGGTTGGCGAGGCGAACAACCAGATCAAACCGCTTTTCATTTTCAAACACAAGGCCAGCTACCTCGCCCGCAAAGCCGGTTCGCAACACGCGATTTACTTCATCGATGCTTAAACCAAATTGTGCAAGCCGTTGCCGATTCCATTTCACTACAATCTGTGGCAAGCCACCAATAGGCTCTACAAATACATCCTCAGCGCCTTCAACTTCGCGCGCAAGTTTACCAACCTGTTCACCATAGCGCGCAAGCAAATCCAGATCTTCACCAAAAATTTTAATTACTACATCTTGTTTTGCGCCTGTCATCAATTCATTCGTGCGCAGTTGAATGGGTTGTTGGAAACCATACATGACACCGGGTAATTCTGCTTCCAGTTTGGTCAGCATTTTATCAGCAAGTTCTTCACGCGTTTCGGCTGTAACCCATTCATCTTTTTCTTTCAGTGTAATGATCAAGTCGGTTACTTCAATTGACATTGGATCGGTTGGGATTTCAGAGGTTCCGATCTTGCCGATTACAGCATTTACTTCCGGAAAGTTTTTTATCAGAACATCGGCCGTTTTAAGATTTACTTCTACCGATTCGCTTAGCGAACTTCCAGTTATCAACCGGGTTTCTACAGCAAAGTCACCTTCATCTAAAGTGGGAATAAACTCTCCGCCCATGCGAAAGAAGATAATCAGACTTGCTGCTAACAGCACACTTGAAACAGCAACCGTAATAATTCTGTGCTTAAGTGCCGATTCAATTACCGGTTGATACAATTTCTTAAAGAATGAAATGATCTTATCTGAAAAATTTGGTTGATGGCCTGTTGTTTTACTGAGCAACAACGCTGAGATCATAGGCACGTAGGTAAGCGAAAGAATAAGCGCACCCAGAATAGCAAACGAAACCGTCTGTGCCATTGGCTTAAACATTTTACCTTCAATACCAGTAAGTGAAAGTATCGGCAAGTAAACAATCAGAATAATAATCTGACCAAACGCAGC
>DPSB01000482.1 GCA_003537495.1 Cytophagales bacterium
GTAAGGCCCGTAATAAAGTGCGGAATTTTACGGCCTGGGTTTATAAGTGTGTGAAACTGATCCGTAACCTGAATGCCATCGTAATGATAAATGGCCACTTCGGTAACGCGATGATTTTCTGCGTACCCGCCTGTGGTTTCAATATCTACAATGGCGTACATACGAAGCGAAGGTAAAAATATTCAGGATTTAAAATTCAAAATTTTAAATTCGTACCGGTAACATGCTTGTAAATCCTATCTTTGATTATCTAATCATAACTCATGAACGGAATCATTCGCTTTCTCTTAAACGGCCTTGGCGTTTTACTTACTGGCTACCTGCTGCAAAGTGGTGTGCATGTTGAAAATTACGGTTACGCCTTATTAGTAGTTGTGGTGCTGGCCATTGCCAACGTAATTGTAAAACCCATTTTAATTTTATTCACCATCCCCATTACGGTAGTTACACTAGGGCTTTTTCTGTTGGTGATTAATGCCCTTATCATTTTATTGGTCGATTACTTTGTTACTGGCTTTACGGTAGATGGTTTCTGGTGGGCATTGGGGTTCAGTTTAATTCTTTCCATATTCAATAGTATTGTTACTGATTTAACGAAAGAGAAAAAGAAGTAATTTCCTATTTACTTACCAGCACCGTTTGTGTTGGATACGCAAACCCAATTTTGGCATCTGCAAACGCTTTAAAAATTTTTAGATTGATTTGCTGTTGCACGTTCATAAAAACCAGGTACTCGGCTGACTCTACAAAATACACCACTTCAAAGTCGAGGCTATAAGCACCAAACTTTGCAAAGTGAGCTCGATCAAAGGTAACTCCGGTTTCAGTTTTGATTATCTCCTCAATCAGGGCCGGTATTTTTATCAATTGTTCGTGTGTAGTCTCGTAAACAACACCCAATGTTAACACTACACGCCTGCGGTCCATCCGCTTAAAATTATGGATGCGCGATTTAGTTAAGTCACTATTCGAAAACACAAGTTGTTCACCCGTTAAACTTCTAACGCGTGTGGTTTTAATACCAATGTATTCAACGGTACCAGCTTTGCCATCTACATTTATTGAGTCTCCTACTTCGAATGGTCGATCAAAAAAGATTACAAAATAATTGAACAAATCGCCCAGGATATTTTGAGCCGCCAATGCAATGGCAATACCTCCAATACCTAAACCAGCAACAATGGTGGTAACATTGTAACCCAGGTTATCAAACAAGAATAAAAGACCAAGAATCCAAATGAGGGCATTTACAATTAGCATTACCCCGTTAAGCTGTTTTAACTTTTCCTGCCCGCCATCTTGTTTACTGATAAATGATTCAAGCATGAGTCGCACAAATGCAGAAATCATTCGAATGATATAGAATGTAATTACTACACCCAGCGTATTGTTAATAATCTTTGTGATCTTGTCTGAAAAGGCGAGGTAATGAAGTGCTGAGTATAACACTACAATATTCAAAACCGGCAGCCCGAATTTTTCGATGCCTTTAACTATATAATCGTCAAGCTTGGTTTCGGTTTTTTCAGTCCACTTTCTCAACTGAATCAAAATCCGCTTCTTCACAATCCGCACAACCACAATTCCGCCTACAATAATGCCCAGTGTAATCAGGTAATGTTCTACGGTGTTGCCGTAAAATTCTTGCGCTAAAAATTCATTCATGCTGCAAAGGTAAAATGGATCGGTTAAAAACACAGATTTAAAGTTTCTGAAATTCTCTTTTTACCACTGATACAATTTTCACCTGCGGATAAAAGGCTTTTCCTAATTTTGCTGTTCAATAAATCCGATATGAAAAAAATTCTTCTGTTTTTACTTGTAAGTCAGGCTGCCTGGGCGCAAACGCTGGCACCGCTTACGGTTGAAAAAATTATGCGCGATCCTAAATGGATTGGTGTAGCCCCTTCCAATCTCAATTGGTCGGACGATAGCAAGCAACTTTACTTTAACTGGAATCCCGATAAAAATCCGGGCGATTCCATGTACACAATCACACTTGCCAATCGCGCTCCACAGAAAGTGTCAGCATCTACACGCAGAGCATTGCCATCATTTTCAGGTTCATTCAATAAAGCGTTCACCAAAAAAGTCTTTGAAAAAAGTGGCGATCTATTTTTGTTAGATGTACCCACCGGTAAGATTACCCAAATCACCAATACGGTAGATCGCGAATCTGGTGCTGGTTTTTCGATTGACGAGCGCAAGATAATCTTCACATCCAACAACAATTTGTTTAGTTGGGAAATTGCCACCGGTGCATTTGCACAACTAACCGACTTTAAACGTGGTGCCAAACGCCCCGAAGCAAAAGTTAGCGAGCAGGAAAAATGGCTCAAGGCCGATCAGCTTGCTTACTTTGAAGTATTGAAGCAACGCAGCGATAATCGCGAAGCTTCTGCAAAAAATCGTAAAGGCGATGCCCCCGCACGACCTAAAGAAATTTATTTTGGAGATAACAACATCAGCGCTATTCAATTAAGCCCCGATGGAAACTTTGTTACTTATCAGGTTATTAAAAGCAGCAGCGCAAAAAATACCATCGTTCCTAATTATGTAACTGAATCTGGTTTTACCGAAGATATTCCGGCCCGTTCCAAGGTGGGTGGTGTACAAAGCAGCAGCGAGCTGTTTATATATGATATTAAGCGCGATACCGTGTTGCTGGTAAAAACGGATGATCTGGCAGGAATTTTTGATAACCCTGCATTCCTGCCTACCGGACAGGCAGGCAAAAAAGATTATCCGGTAAAAGAAACCAAAGATGCTAAGGATAAGAAACCAACTCCGCGCGCAGTTAGCTATTCAGGTTTGGTATGGTCGGCCGATGGTAAGAACAATGCCTTATCACTTCGGTCGCAAGACAATAAAGATCGTTGGATTGTTTCGTTGGATGTAACTACAGCCAAACTAAAACTGATTGATCGCCAGCATGACGATGCCTGGATTGGTGGCCCTGGCACGGGTGGCGGTTTCTTTGGTGGTGCCAGTATAGGCTGGCTGGCCGATAATAAAACCCTCTGGTATCAATCGGAAGAAAGCGGCTACTCGCATTTATATACAACCGATGTAACCACTGGCAAAAAGCAAACACTTACATCCGGAAAATACGAAGTACAATCTGTCTCGCTTTCGCGCGATAAAAAATTCTTTTACATCATTACCAACGAAGTGCATCCGGGCGAAAAACATTTTTATAAACTTCCGGTTG
The DNA here is from genome assembly GCA_003537495.1 of Cytophagales bacterium. Taxonomy (GTDB): domain Bacteria; phylum Bacteroidota; class Bacteroidia; order Cytophagales; family Cyclobacteriaceae; genus ELB16-189. The sequence continues at coordinate 3,212 of DPSB01000482.1, forward strand.
CCGGTGGTAAAGCTGAAAAGTTAACCAGCATGACCGGAGCACACGAGGTGGAACTTTCGCCCGATGAAAAGTGGATTGCATTTCGTTACTCGTACAGCAACAAACCGTGGGAACTTTACTTACAGGAAAATAAAGTCGGAGCAAAGCCACAACAGATTACCAATTCGCTTAGCGCTGAGTTTAAATCATATGCCTGGCGCGAACCAGAGGTTACCACCTTTAAAGCCCGCGATGGTGCCGATGTATATACGCGTGTTTACAAACCTGAAAAACCAAATGGCGCTGCCGTAATTTTTGTACACGGTGCCGGGTATTTACAAAACGCCCATAAGTGGTGGAGCAGTTACTTCCGTGAATATATGTTCCATAATTTATTAGTGGATAAAGGATATACTGTATTAGATCTTGACTATCGCGCAAGCGCAGGTTATGGCCGCGATTGGCGTACGGGTATTTATCAATTTATGGGTGGTAAAGATTTAACCGATAATGTAGATGGTGCCAAGTGGCTTGCAGAAAAACATGGTGTTGATCCTAAACGCATAGGTGTTTATGGTGGATCGTACGGTGGCTTTATTACGCTAATGGGTTTGTTTACCACACCCGATGTATTTGCTGCCGGTGCAGCCTTGCGCCCGGTTACGGATTGGGCCCAATACAATCATGGTTATACTGCCAATATTTTAAATACACCAGCAGCTGATAGCGTTGCTTACGCGAAGAGTTCACCGTACTATCATGCTGCAGGATTAAAAGGACATTTGTTGATCTGCCACGGCATGGTAGATGTAAACGTTCACTTTCAGGATGCGGTAAAACTTACACAACGATTAATTGAATTGGGTAAAGACAATTGGGAGCTTGCCGTTTACCCGATGGAAGATCATGGCTTTGTAGAACCGAGCAGTTGGACGGATGAATACAAACGAATTTTGAAATTGTTTGATGACAATCTGAAATAGTTTTCAGGCACACCAAAACTTAAAGTCTTGAATAAATAAAAAATGCCTCACCAGAAAACGGTGAGGCATTTATTTTATTGAGTGCGTTTTGCT
>DPSB01000588.1 GCA_003537495.1 Cytophagales bacterium
TGAAATTGCTTCATAAGTCAAATCGGCATTTTCTAAGTTATGAATTGCAAGTTCTGTTATCTTCTTTCTTGATTCGATATTTAATTCAGATTGTTGTTTTAGCCATTTTGATACTTTCTCTTTTATGACAATATTATTAAGGTTTATGGATCCCTTGAAATCAGGAGATGCTACTGAACTTGATGATTTTATCAATTGTTTTTCTTTTTGGCAACTAACAAAACTTAATGATAAAACTATCAAGCTAAAGCAAATCGAAAACTGCATATTAACAGTTAAATCAAAAATTCTCGATAATCTATTTACGCGTTGCATAAAATTTAATTTAAGATAAAAAAAGGATTATAAATAAATTTATCGTCAATTTTCTTGCATACGCTGGGTGAAAAAAGCTAATCTTTAGGGTGTTTTTCCCCTTGCTTAATCAATAATATCCCGTAAATATTATTCTAACTGCACATCCACCCGCTCACCTAACAACCACAACAAACTGGCCCCAGGGGTATAGTCACTAAGCCGCTCCCCTTTGTCATTAATCCAGTCATATTTTGCCATATCATAATGCCAATCCTGGTAATCGGTCACTACCCTGGCATCCTGCCTTTTTACCTCAGCTTTGGGAAGATTAAACCCGAAACGGTCAAATATCCTCAGGCCTTTCATGGCGGCGAAAATATTGCTCAGGGCTTTCACATACATAACCTCTTTACCCTTTGCCTGGGCCTTTTTGTTTACGTCCGGTTCGGTGAAAATCTTACTCCCGTATTTCACTACTTCAATTATGGCCCGTTGATTATCATAAACCCTTTCAGCTTTCTGGGCCTTTCGGTAAGTCCATCCGGGGTTACTCCTTTCAAACCACTCCTTTACCAGAATATCAGCCATTTCTTTATTGGCCACTATTACATGAAAGTGCGGGTTATATGTCCTCCATTGCGGATTGAAATTGCTCTCCAGGGACCTGATGCCCATTAGCTTTTGGCCTTTGCCCCGCTGATGCCTTTTACGGTATGTTTCCACGATCTGCCTGAATTCCTCGGTAATATTTTGCATTACATCACGTAACCGCCTGTGAGGGACGGCCTTAATAGTCAACGTTACAAAATAAGGTTCGGGCCATTGGCTGATAACGGGCAAATAACGGTTTATAATATCCGCTTTCCGATTGGCACAACAAAGGGTACAATGTCGGTTCTTACAATACTTACCGTAAATCCGGCCATTGGCGGTTATGATGCGGTTCTGGCAATGGTATGTATTCCAATATGCCTTTTTCATTTCCGGAGTGCCGTACTTCATACAGGAATCAACCATGCTTAACATGAGGCTCTGACTGATCAATTTCCTTTTTGATCTGCCCTGTAATGCTTTAGCATTGGCCAGGTCGCTACCATTCCCCTGGATTATGGCCATTTTATCTGTCCCGCTTTGTGCTAATGTATTGAATGACCCCAGGCATGAGGGGCCATGAGGTGTTGGCTTCATGTTACTTTCTCTTTTGGATTAAGTAATCATCGGCCGCCTGTTCCGTTTCCCGGATAGTTTTTTTCCGGCCTTGCTTTAGGTAGGCCAGCAAATCTTGCTTAGAAAAATAGCAGCGTTTGGACCGCTTCATTACGGGGAGTTCACCTTTGGATATTAGGCCGTAAACGGTGGGAACGGATAAGCTGAGAAATTCAGCGGCACCCTGAACGGTTAGGAGTTCGTCCGGGTCGTTTTGCTTTTCCGTCTTAGGGGCTGAGTGCTTAAGGTCCAGTAACAGGCTTTCAATGTTAGACAGCCTGGCATCAATAGCTTCAAAAGGGTTTACCATTTTATAGACATTTAGACCCTAAAGGGAAAAATATCTACGAAATGAAACCGCTTGCAAGTGGTATGCAAGTGGTAAAAATCTTAATGTTTTGCTTTGTAATTTTGATGAAATGTAGCAATGACGGAACTTATATCCTTTAATGCCTTTCTATTTTTTTGACCACTTATTAACCGCTTGGCGGCCTCCAGGTCCTTTAAATGCTTTGTATCACTTGTCTTAAATTCAGACAATCGAGTTAATTCACTTGCCTTAGAAATTCTTTTAGATAACAGCTTTTCTACACTGGTTGTATCACTATATTTTTCTAAAACTTCCTTTCCATTCTCCTTTGTTAACTGAATACCCAAAAAGAAACAGGAAATGGCTATTTGACGCTGGCTGAAAACTTCTATTACCTTGCTTTTCTTTTGCCCCGGATGGACTTCTGAAATCACCGGATCATGCTCCATTTTTCCGAGCCAATTCAGAAAAGCATCTTTATGCCTGAAATCTTTGGTAAACAGTGCATTTTTCTTGGTTTCTTCAAACCAATTATTTCTTTTGGTTTCCCAATCTGGACTTTTTTCGTGTTTGCGCTTAAAGGAACGATAATGAAAACTGAAATAATCGTCTAAATCTTTTACATCCGTCTTTAAGTAATCAATCTTAAAAGAAAGCTCATTCATTGTCTTTATGTCCTCATATTCTTTCCAGGGAGAGGCATGGAAAGCTGAATGTATATTGGAGTGGTCAAATTCATAATAATAAATAAAAAGCCCTAATTCTAATCCATATAGCCTCAGACTGTTTTTTAATTGTGCTAATCCAATTCGGTTGATATGTCCCAAAAGCTTACCTCGTGTTTCATGTACCAATGCAATTCCGAAATCATGAATATCATTACCCCAGCTATTTCTTAATTCAATTTCACTCTCAATTTTTTTACTATAATACTCCCAACTGTCATTCAGTTTTCGCCAAAA
>DPSB01000382.1 GCA_003537495.1 Cytophagales bacterium
CGGAGTTACTGCTGTTCCGGTTTACATTGAGAAGATTGACCTGGATAAGCCGCTACCAGTAATTGATACAACCTCGTTTTACGTTGCCAACTTCGTTTCGCTTAAAGAGCGAGAAACATTTTGGCAACGCTTTAGTGGTACGCGGGGAAAGAAGGTAGTGGATGAAGTAAACAGGCAGCAAAAGGATAATAGTAATTAAATATTGCCGTTGCGAAGTTAATTAATACTTAAATAGTTTTATGATACCGCGTTTGTTATTAGGTAAAATGTACGTTAAAATGTATGAGCCTTTGCTATAGTTGGAAAGATCTAAAACATGACTTTTGGAGAATTTCTCAGCTACTAATGTTCGGCCAATCAAATCTGATAAAACAAAATTTATTGCTTCTTCTGAATTGAATTCAAACATGACCATTCCACTTGTTGGATTAGGCCAAGTAATAAATTTATTATCTTCTTCTTGAGTATCGGTTATTACAGCACGAATAACCATTTCGGCATGGTTAGAGCCTTTGTAATTATTATCTACAACAGATGCTACAACATTATACGTTCCTGCTGCATGAGGGGGTTCTTTCTTATCATTATACAAAACTTCAACAGATAAATTTGGAGGATCAGTTGCTATCGTTACTGATTTAGATTCTCCGGAAAACTCATGTTCTGTTCCAGAGATTATAACATTCGCATCTGCTTTTAATGCGGTTATTTTATGGATCAATTCCTCGACTTCACCGCATTCTCCTCGGGCGGCAAGAACAATATTTCCATTGGCAGTTCCCGTTACGGCCTTAACAATTATACTATTTGTGTTTTGACCTTCCTCTAATAGAAATCCAGTTGGCAGCGACCAAGTGTAGCTAATGAGGGGATCATCAGAGGCCACGGTAAACGTTTCTGTTGAATTGAATACAAGGTCATTTGTCCAAGTACCGAGAGGTTTTGGTTTATCAATGGCTTTTACCACAATAGAAAAGGATGTTTCATGATAGACTACTGGACTTCCTGAATCGCTGACGCGTACTGTAATAAAATGATTGCCTAATTGCGACATTGATGGCTTCCAAGAGAAATTTCCTGTATTGGTTTCTACAGTAGCACCATTTGGTGCAGGTTCTTTAAGAGAATACACTAACTGCTGGGTAGGAAGATCCTCGTCTTTTGCAATAATTGTAAAGTTCAAAGATCCTCCACATGTAATACTTATATTTTCTATAGGTGTAAGGGTTGGTGTACTATTTACTTCGGCCACAGTCACCGATACCTCCTTCTGATCAAACATTTGCGGATTCCCATTATCAGTGACCCTGACGGAGAAGGTATAAGTTCCCCCACCCTGTACTTCATTTGGCCACCAACTAAATACACCGGAGGTTGGATGTATGCTTGCTCCTGTTGGAGCGGCAATTAATGAATAAGATAAAAGCTGTGAACTCTGTGAATCAAAGGCAGAAGCTGTAAAAGTTACTTCCATCCCTTCGGTAGCAGATATACTTCCTATATCTGACAATATTGGAGGAGTATTCCCTCGTATTATATTTAGTATATATATATTTTCCGATCCATCTGTGGCAGTTACGGTTACTGTTATTATGTTGTTGCCCATTGCCAAGCCAATCGGCTGTGATACTTGTCCGCTTGTTGTTAGAATGTCGTTGATTTGAATTATGGATGAAGGATCGCTCGCCACTGGTGTAATGGTAATGGCTGTAACGGATTGATCAATTAGGGATGAATATTGTTGAATGTGGGGTTGAAAGGTAGGTGATAAAATTCCTGGATTGATTGACAAAGAAGAAAGTGCCGTTGCTTCATTGGCTACTTTGGCAAGAAAGCCTACTTGATTGTTGTAAGTAAAATAGAGATTACCAAATGATGCAATTCCACCATTCGAAGCCCAACCAGTAACAAAAACGTCCTCTGCTTTACTAAGTGTAATGTCGATATAATCATGTATAAAAGCTTCTGACTTTAGCGACCAAATAAGATCCCCAGACGCGCTAAATTTGCTTAAATATTTAGGCGTATTTACACCATCCTTCCCTGTGTTTAAAAAGATAGTTCCATTTACGCCAATTCGCAGAGGACCAACATCAGGAACAGATGTCAGAAGTTTAGCCCATTCGAATTTGGCTTCGCGGACGTTATATTTTGTGAGATACCCCTCATGTCCGTAGTAATAAGTATCAGTAGATTTAGTTGTGGTTACCGTGAAACTGCCAAACGACACAGAGGGCTGCATCGCTCGAAAAAAAGCTCCGTAAAGATAAAGCTTACTATCACGAATTTCCATGTCGGCAGCGTATAAGTATTTTAGGTTGTGGTCAGTGGGTGTGACAGAAAGTAAGTTTCCGTTGGTTGGATTGAGTTCGGTAATGAGCGTTTCATTTGAGATAGCAATGGATTCACCATTAAATTCAAGATTGTATGATTCTACATTGGAAATTATCCAAAGACTTTCTTGTTCGGGAAAAAATTGTATATCACTACTGTACAGCAGAAAATCATGTTTTTTTTGCCACAATTTTTGACCCGAATGTGAGTATCAGGTTAGGCTGTCGAAATAGAAATAGTCATCAGGCCCCATTGCAGCAGTGTAAGCATCTAGTAGCTTACCCTTTAATACGATTAATCCATGCGCATTGACTGATAGGGGATTCTCCGAAGAGCCAGTGAAAAACTTTTTGAGCTGAACGATTCCGGTTGGGGAGTATCTACAGATGAAAGAAGATCCATTGTATGGATCCCAAATTGAAGGCAATGTCAAGGAAGTGTTATTATCAAGATGAACTATGCCCTCGAAGACGTTAGAGGTGTTGTTCATATTACCTAGAATATACGCATTTCCTTCATTGTCTGTAACAACATCATACACATCAATACTGCTACGTGTACTGGTTATGGACTTTGACCATTGAACATTTCCTTGTGTGTCATATTTGGCCAAAAAATAAGTTGAGTGTGAGGTGGTCGATCCTGTGTAGGTAAGGTTTCCAAAAGTAATCTTTCCCATGTACCAGCCTAGTACAAATGTATTTCCGTTAGAATCTGTAGCTGAGCTTAACACCTCGGACTGGTCGGATGAGTTGCCGATACCGATCTTTTTAAGCAATTGCCAGTTTTGTGAAAAAACGAAATGTTGTTGTATTATGAAACAAGTAACAAACGTTAGAATAAATTTTGGTTTCATACCTTGAGGATTGATCTCCAAAGATAAATCAATTTTAGCCTAATTTGCGATTGCGCTGTATTCTTCACACAAGGTGAATCAGGGAGGATTTACTAACATAGTAACTACTAAAAACTTCTGCTAAAGTTAAGTAGTCTCAAAAATTGGAGTTGATATAACTAAGCCAACTCCGATTTCAGCTGCAGCTTATCCAAATAATCCCAAACCAAACTACTTGCCCCCAGAATAGGTGCGGCCTGGTTTTGCATGGCGGATGGAAGAACTTTTATTTTGCCACGGAACAACGGCATCAGGTTAGCTTCCATGTGTTTGATGGTAGGGCGGAATATTAAATCGCCAGCCATCGATAAACCACCAAATAGGAAGATGGCTTCCGGGTCTGTGTGTACCACGGTTTCGGCTAACTTCATTCCTAAAATCCGGCCGGTGTATTCAAACGCTTCAATGGCTACAACGTCCCCACGATGGGCAGCCTCTGAAATCATTTTTGTATTTAAATCTTCAAAACTGATTCCTCTTAGTTCACTTGGCTCCAGGTGATCGGCCAATAGTTTATAAACTGTGCGCTTGATGCCTGTTGCTGAGACATAAGTCTCCAGGCAACCGCGCTTTCCACAATTGCAATATCTACCGGCCGGATTAACAGAAGTATGACCCACTTCGCCTGCAATACCATGGTGTCCGTTTAATAACACACCGCCACATACAAAGCCACTGCCCAATCCGGTGCCGAGGGTAATCACGACAAAGTCCTTCATGTGTTTGGCGTTACCATAAATCATTTCACCCACGGCTGCGGCATTCGCATCGTTGGTTAAAATACAGGGTACATCAAACTCTTCTTTAAACAAGCGTGCCAGTGGTAATACACCTTTCCACTTTAAGTTAGTGGCGCGTTCAATATTTCCACTGTAATAATTTCCGTTTGCAGCACCAACACCAATACCCACTATGCGTGTATCGCCAGGTAACTCTTGTATTCCTTTTCGTAGCGCATCGGCCATTCCATCAAAGTAATCCTGAAACTCTTCGTATTGAGTTGTAGGAATGTTTCCTTGATGTAACACATTGCCGGCACGATCTACAATACCATACTTGGTATTTGTTCCGCCAATATCAATGCCGATGGTAAGATCCTTCATGACTATTTAGATAGATAGTATTTTAGAAATGCGAAGTGACTCGCTGTCGATTTCATGATGATATTTCATGATGGTATCAAAATCGTTATACACAATTTTGTTGTTGAGAATTCCAACCATCACATCTTTTTCGCCCTTTAACAATCCTTCTACCGCTGCCACTCCCATTTTGCTGGCCAATACCCGATCGAAGTAAGTAGGGGTACCCCCGCGTTGCAAGTGGCCGAGTATGGTTACTTTAATATCGAAGTAGTTGTTGCGTTCCGAAAACTTCTTGGCCAACTCCATGGCGCCACCCAGTTTACTGCCTTCGGCAACAACTACTAAGCTCGACTTCTTATTGGTCTTGCCGCCTTCATCAAGCTTAGCAAACAAGCCTTCCAGCGTCATGGTTTCTTCTGGAATTATAGTAGCCACTGCACCACCGGCAATACCACAATTAATAGCGATATATCCAGAGTTGCGGCCCATCACTTCAATAAAAAATAATCGGTTGTGAGAGATAGCGGTGTCGCGAATTTTGTCAATGGCTTCAACAGCTGTGTTGGTAGCGGTATCAAATCCTACTGTAAAATCAGTACCGGCAATGTCGTTATCAATTGTGCCTGGAATACATACGGCTGGTATTCCGTATTCTTCATGAAGTTTATGTAAGCCAGTGAAGGTACCATCGCCACCTATGGCAACAAGTGCTTCAATGCCATGCTTCTTTAAATTGATGAAAGCTTTTTCACGACCTTCTTTGGTTCTGAATTCCTGGCTGCGGGCTGATTTCAGAATAGTACCACCACGTTGGATAATATTACCTACAGAACGCGCTCCAAGTTTTACAATATCGCCATCAATCATGCCTTCGTATCCTTGCATGATTCCGTAGATCTCTTTTTTATAATATATAGCTGCCCGAACAACAGCTCTTAATGCGGCATTCATACCGGGTGCATCGCCACCCGATGTGAACACACCTATTTTAGAAATTTTTGACTCCATTAAAGCTTTAACAAGAGGCCCAAAAATACGCGTAAAACAGTGTTATCCAAGCGTTAAGCCTTTATTCCGATTTCAATCGTTTGAAATAATTAATCAGTCCGTTTGTGGATGAATCGTGTGATTGAATATTATCGTTTGATGATAATTCGGGGAGGATTTTTTTGGCCAGTACCTTACCTAATTCAACACCCCATTGATCGAAACTAAAGATGTTCCAGATAACACCCTGTGCAAAGATTTTGTGCTCGTACAAGGCAGTTAATAACCCAAGCGTGTAAGGCGTAAGCTTCTTAAACATGATAGAGTTAGTAGGCCTGTTGCCTGTAAACACCCGGTAGGGCAGGTGGAAGTTTATTTCTTCGGTACTCATACCTGCCGCGCGTAATTCAGTTTCAACTTCTTCAGGAGTTTTGCCCATCATTAACGCTTCGGTTTGAGCAAAATAGTTGGACATTAACTTTTCGTGATGATCACCCACCGGGTTTTGCGATTGTGCTGGTGCAATGAAGTCGCAAGGAATAAGCTTGGTGCCTTGATGGATGAGTTGATAAAAAGCATGCTGGCCGTTGGTTCCAGGTTCGCCCCAAATGATTGGGCCGGTTTGATAGAAGAATTGATTGCCATTACGATCAACCGACTTGCCATTACTTTCCATATTGCCTTGTTGAAAGTATGCGGCAAAGCGATGCAGGTATTGATCGTACGGAAGTATAGCTTCTGAATGTGCTTCGAAGAAGTTACCATACCATACACCTAACAGAGCCATGAGTACCGGAATGTTTTTTTCGAAAGGTTCATTCTTAAAATGATTGTCGGCAGCGTGCGCGCCTTCCAATACCTGAACAAAATTATCGTACCCGATTGTTGCAGCAATAGAAAGCCCGATGGATGACCACAACGAATATCGGCCGCCTACCCAATCCCAAAACACAAACATGTTTTCGGGCGCAATACCAAAAGCAGTAACGGCTTTTGTATTGGTGGATACTGCTACAAAGTGTTTGGCCACATCGCCTTTGTTGTTGGTTTTATCCAGAAACCATTGCCTTGCACTTTCAGCATTGGTCATGGTTTCTTGTGTGGTAAATGTTTTAGATGCGATTATAAATAAAGTTGTTTCCGGATTGAGCTGCTTAACCGTTTCGGCTATGTGCGTGCCATCTACATTCGAAACAAAGTGTGATGTAATTGTAGAGTGGTAAGGCTTAAGTGCTTCCGTTACCATCAGTGGTCCAAGGTCTGAACCGCCAATGCCAATATTCACAATATCGGTAATGGCTTTGCCGGAATAACCTTTCCAGTTGCCCGATAACAACTGATCCGAAAATTGTTTGATCTGATCGAGTACTTTGTTTACTAACGGCATTACATCTTCGCCATCTACATAAACAGGGGTATTGCTTCGGTTGCGCAAGGCAATGTGCAACACCGCACGATGTTCGGTTTGATTTATTTTATCGCCTCTGAACATGGCGTTGATTGCTTCTTTCAATTCAACTTCGTTGGCTAATTCATTCAGGTAACGAAGTGTTTCTTCGGTGATAATATTCTTAGAGTAATCAAAAAGTAAATCACCCAGTTGCACATTATACTTTGTAAACCGTGCCGGGTCTTCCTGAAACAAATCGCGCATGTGCGTGGCTTGCATCATTAAGAAATGGTTACTCAGCTTTTGCCAGGCATTTGTCTCAGTGGGGTTGTGGTTGGGTAGCATAATTTATTAGTCCAAATAATTCGGAGAGCAAAAATAAGATGCGCTGAACAGTAAAAAAATGGGATTGTTAAACAGTGACTTAACCGCCCACCACCTTTCTCAGGTTTTCGATCAGGCCTTCCCAAAGATCTTCGAGTTCATCCAGATCATCAAAATCGGAATAATCAGATACCTTAAGGAAAGTGGTTTAAGTAAGTTCATTTAATTCGAGACGCAACTCGAAATAGCTTGG
>DPSB01000231.1 GCA_003537495.1 Cytophagales bacterium
CATATTCATTCACACCATCATCACCACTTCTGTCCGTATCGACCCAGCCTTGTGGCTGGCGGCCCACGCGCCTGCTATAAAAAAGATTGTTCTCGTTTTGAGCTACCGGAAAGTTTAATGTGTTAGCACCTTCCGTAAAGAATGGTCGCTGTTCCCGAAAGTAAAGTTCGAATGCAGTAAGGTTTACCTGCGATGGATCGGCTTCCACTTGCCCGAAGTCGGGGTTAACAGTTAAGTCAAGTGTAATGTCGCTGGTGATTCCAATCTTGGCATCAAGCCCAAAATCGGCAGTAGTAGCTTTACCGGTAGCGTAAGGATTGCCTTCTTCCTTTTGAAAAGTTTCGGCTTTGGTTAACACATAGGGTTGTATCTCTAATTGTTTCTGTGGCTTTATTCCTTTAATGCCATTCATCTCGCCCATTAAATGAACATAACCAGCAGCATCGGGTGCAATGTATTGCCATCGTGAATTTTCCTGATTGCGGAAAAACCTACGTTGCACATTTAACCCCCACACCAATTCTTCTTTGTTTGTAAACCTAAGTTGACTTAATGGAATACGCATCTCAGCAATCCAACCTTCTTTATCCACACTGGTTTTCATAAACCAGATCGGGTCCCAACTTGCATCCCAATCATCGCCATTATTTGAAACATATTCATCGCTCTTCACACCTGAAACAGAAGAAGTAAAAGAGAAGGCTGTACGTTTATCGTAATAACTATCGATATGAATTTCAACCCAGTCGCCATCAAAGCTATCTCTGCGCGACATTCGCTTTACAATTTTTTCGGGTTCGGGATCGTAACAACGAAAGATGACGTACAGGTTTTTGTCATCGTATAAAATCTTAAACTTGGTTTGCACCGAGGCGGGTTTACCCTTATCGGGATTTACTTGCCGGAAATCGCCACCAGCCCACTCCACCTGTTCCCAGGCTTCATCGTTTAACAGGCCATCATTTACAGGTGGAGTTCCTTTTACCCAGGCGGTTGTGTAGCGCTTGGTGGAATCGGTTTGAGCTTGACTAATAGCAACAATGCCAAAAGCCAAAAGCAACAGGGTAAACTTCAACGGGGTTGTGGGGATTTTTGAAGAATACTACGGTACTACTAATTGGTTACGGGAAATACTGAACAAAGAATTTTTACGGGAATGAAACGCAATTAGTTGGCCGGAATTGCTGAACGGTGAGAAATTCTACACGAAATGCAGTTTGATTGTATTGAATTAACACTGTATTAAGAAATTAATTTTTTTACCTGTACGGTACTGAAATAAATAATCCCACAACCGAACACACCGTGTTCTTTGTGGGATTTTATTTGACTTCGAAAAGCTATTCTGTTGCAGCGTGTTCAGCTTCCTGCTTTGCCTTTTCTGTTTTAGAAACCGGTGGTCGCATCTCTTGCGCTTCATATTTCTTACGCAACTCTGCTGCTTCTCTCTTGTTTTTTGAATGCAGTACATGTTTAGGAACTTCTTTCAAATCCCAGATTAAACCAACTGCTGCAAGACCTCGAAGTATATAATAGGTAATGTCAATTTCCCACCAGAAAAATCCCTGACGCGAAGCCACTTCATAATAATGATGATTGTTGTGCCAACCCTCGCCCATCGTAATAATAGCCAACCATAAACTGTTACGCGATTCATCGTTCGATTCGTAGCGCTGTGTTCCTACCTTGTGCATAATTGAATTGATAGAAAACGTAGCATGGTATAGAACTATCGTGCTTAAAAAGAATCCAACAAACAAAGTACTTAAACCAGCGGTGCTGAAGATGGCCATTACACTACCACCATTTACCCAACCACCAATGGCTGTTACCAGAACAGCTAATATAGTTGGCGGCACGAGGTAATGTTTATTCAACCAAACCAGTTCCGGATACTTGGCATAATCGCCAATTACTTTATAATCGGTCTCTTTAAAATCGGGGCCTACAATCCAGCCAATGTGCGAATACCAGAACCCATAAATTTTCATGGAGTGTGGATCGGCTGGCGTATCGCTGTGGCGGTGATGATGCCGGTGATGCGCGGCCCACCACAAGGCACCCTTCTGCGCAGTGGTTTGCGACATAAATGCAATTACAAATTGAAACCAACGCGAAGTGCTGTACGAACGATGTGCAAAATAACGATGGTACCCGCCCGTTACCCAAAACATGCGGAACACGTAAAGGAAAATACAAACCATCCAATCGAAGAAGGTTGCGCCCGTCCACAATGCGCCTAATGGCATTAAGTGAATTAACAAAAATGCTATTTCCTGTTTTAGTACCGGCTTACGTCTAACCTCGGGAACAACTGCTTGTGCCATGGTAAATTTATTTGTAAAGTGATTACAAAGATAACGCGAATTGCAGTTAATAATTCCATTTGGGTTACACAATCGGCAAATTGTTTACCAAACGAACGTTAAAAATATGATTTATCGCAGGAATGGAAAGTATTATTAATCTACTGCATAGCGAATTTCCGCCTTGGCTCGAATTACATCTAACGTTTGCATTAACAGCAATGTAAACTCATGCGTAAGTATTGGGCTTGCTGTCAGGTTGTTTTGCAAACATTCATTTACATGACGAATCTCATATTCGTAACCGTTGCCTTTTGCTTGCTCAGTTGCAATCAGTTGGCGTGTATCCACTGCCCCGGTATAATATTCAAGTTGTGTGGTTGGGCCATGCATACGATGGGTAAACCGAATGCGACCTTCTGTTCCACCAATATCACCACCCGATGCGAGGTTGGAAGCCAGCGTACAAAACAAGTTAGCGATTGCACCATTGTTATATTGAAACCGAATAACACATTGTTCATCAATACCGGTGTGTGCGGGTGTCATAGCGGCATCAATCACATCCGGCTTTCCCAATAAATCTAATGCCATGAAAACCGGATAGACACCAATATCCAATAATGCACCTCCGCCTAATGCCGGATCGTACAACCGTGGCGCAACTGGATCGGCTGGCTTAAATCCAAATTCACCATAGAAATATTTTATCTTACCAATCTTACCTTCTGCTATTAATTGTTTTGCTTTTACATAGTGTGGAAGCAGGCGTGTCCAAAAAGCTTCCATAATAAATGTGTTTTGTGCTTTCGCGAAAGCAATCATTTCGTTGGCTTGCTTGTAATTTATTGCAAAGGCTTTTTCGCAAAGCACTGCCTTTTTATGCTGCAGACATAACAGCACATGTTCGTGATGCATGGCGTGCGGTGTAGCCACATAAATTACATCTACTTCCGGGTTGCTTACCAGAGCCTGATAACTGCCGTGCACATGTGTGGCCGGAAATTCTTTTGCAAATGCCTGCGCGGTTGTTAACTCACGCGCACCCACGGCAATTAATTCCGCCTCGTTAACCCATTTAAGATCAGAAGCAAACTTGCGGGCGATACGACCACAACCTAAAATACCCCACCGGATTTTTTTCATCCATCAATATTCAAAATTTAAGATTCAAAATTCAAATCTTGAGTGTTGAATCTTAAGTCAATAAACAGTTCGCTTATTATCCCTTGAAATTTTCTCTACCTGCACCGCATTCGTATCGGAACATTCCAAAATCCATAATTCACCTGCTGGCGAAACTAATCCTCCTGTCGGCATCCACGGTTCAGGGGTTCGGAAAACAATTTCTTCTTTGCCCAATGCATCGAATTTTTTTACCACGCGGTTGCTGGCTACAGCCGAGTAAATATTTCCAGCTGCATCATCCCACACACCAA
>DPSB01000340.1 GCA_003537495.1 Cytophagales bacterium
ACGAGAATGCAGGCGGATGGAGCTGATTAAAAAGATATTGTTGTTTAGTTTTTTGTTGTTTTAGGGTGAATGCCGGGTAGGGGTACCTGGCATTCTTTTTTTTAGCCGCAATCGTTTTCTAGGGGTGGGTAGTGCCTACTTATTTTTCAATTTATTGCTTCCTCCAATGGCATTAGTATATTTAAGGAAATGTCTTTTGCTTCCCTCCTTACAGAATATACTACGCGTCCTAATATTTGGGATGAGATGTGCGCGCAAGGCGAAATCCGAAAACATTATCAACTCTTCTTCGATTCTCTGAGTCAGGTTGCACCGGCAGAGTTGGCACACAAAGATGAACTGGCCAAAAAACTTTTTATGAGCCAAGGCATTACGTTTACGGTTTACAGCGATGGCGAGGGTATTGAAAAGATTTTTCCATTCGACATTATTCCGCGCATTATTACCGCGGCAGAGTGGCAACACATTGAGGCTGGAATTAAGCAACGCATAAAAGCACTCAATATCTTTTTAAAAGATATTTACCACGATCAGTTCATCATTAAGGATGGCATCATGCCAGCATCCCTGGTACATTCGTGTCCTAATTTTTTACGCGAGATGGTGAATGTAGATGTGCCATTTAATATCTATACGCATATTTCTGGTATTGATCTGATCCGCGACAGCGATGGGTCTTTTTATGTATTGGAAGATAATCTGCGAACACCGTCAGGTGTTTCGTATATGTTGGAGAACCGCAACATGACGTACCGCGTGTTTCCGGGTTTGCTGCCGCGCAACAATGTTCGGTCTGTTAAAGATTATCCCGACTTGCTGTTGAAAAATCTGCTTGCGATTAGCAACCGACAAAAAAGTAATCCTACAGTAGTGTTGCTTACACCAGGTATTTTTAACTCCGCATATTTTGAACATACCACACTTGCCCGTTTAATGGGCGTGGAGCTAGTGGAGGGTCGCGATCTTGTTGTGGACAATGCGAAGGTGTATATGAAAACCACTGCTGGCCTAAAACAAGTTGACATTATTTACCGCAGGGTAGATGATGATTTTGTTGATCCGCTTATTTTTAATCCCAACAGTATACTGGGCGTTTCAGGATTGTATTATGCATACCGCATGGGTAACGTAGCCATTGTAAATGCACCTGGCAATGGTGTAGCCGATGATAAAGCGGTTTATCCTTTTGTGCCGGATATGATTAAGTATTATCTGAATGAAGAACCGATTTTAAAAACGGTTCCGACTTATGCCATGGATAATCCCGAACATTTTAACCACGTGTTTGATAACATTGGTAAAATGGTGATTAAAAAAACAAACGAGAGCGGAGGGTATGGCATGTTGATGGGGAGTGCCAGTACCGAGCAACAGGTAATGGATTACAAGAAGGAAGTAGAAAAAAATCCCCGCCAGTTTATTGCTCAACCCATCATCAGTTTATCGGCAGTGCCTTGTTTTATCAATAATAAAATTCAGCCGCGCCATGTTGACTTGCGGCCGTTTGCCTTATTTGGCCCGCAGGGGATTGAGATTGTGCCAGGTGGTTTAACCCGCGTGGCATTACGGGAAGGATCGTTGGTTGTAAACTCCTCGCAGGGTGGTGGAAGTAAAGATACCTGGATTTTAAGTTAGAGAAATGTTAAGTCGAGTTGCCGATGCTGTTTTCTGGATGGCCCGCTACATGGAGCGGACAGATAACGTTTTGCGGGCGTTGCGCACTAATTATATAGCATCGCAAGACGAGATTCAGAATTTTGATTGGCAACTTTGGATTGATGGTTTGGGTGCCACCACTCAAAAAACGGATAGCAAACTTGCTTATCGCGAGGCACTTTATCAACTCTTGTTAAACAAAGAGAACGATAATGCAGTGCTTACTAATATTGTACGGGCCCGCGAAAATGCACGATCGGTACAGGATTATGTAACCAAGGAAGTTTGGCAATGCATGAACGATTATTACCATCTTATTCGTGAGAAGCATACCGAGTATTTGATTTTGCATGGCGATCCGGTAACGGCATTTGATAACCTGCTTCGCGAAAGCACCTTGTTTTATGGCACAGTTGATATTACCATGAATCGGGGAGAAGGCTACACGTTCTTAAGTTTAGGTAAGTATATTGAACGCATGCTGCGCAGCCTCGACATATTGGAACTGAAAATAAAGGAACTGGAAAAGCAAGATAACGAATTGGTGCAGTGGAAGTATTTGCTTTACTCTCTTTCGGGATATGTATTTCATACCAAGTTTTACCGCAGCGCACTTTCTACTGAGAATGTTATTCACCAGATTATTATCAATGTGCAGTTTCCACACTCGGTGTTGTATTGTTTGTTGCAGGTAGAACGATACTTTAAAAGGTTAGACACAATCTCGTTGCCGGAACATTTTAAAGAGATGGAATTTTTGTTGGGCCGGGCAGTTAGCAATCTGCGCTACGGTGCGCCTGCTCAACCTTCGGTACAAAACATTATGCCCTTGATTGAAAGCACCCGAAAAGAAATTAAATCGCTTAGTCAGAAACTGGCAACTTTATATTTTGGATATTCTTAACTGATTGAACATGCCGTTATTTTATATCCTGCATCGTACCCATTACATCTACTCAGGTCTTGTTATTGACTCGGCCAATCAGATAAAACTGTATCCGGTTAATGATGAATTTCAAAAGGTGAGTCAACATCGGTTGGTTATTTCATCAAATCCTACAGTACACACCATTCGCGATTACTTCAACAACCTGACAGGATTCTTCACAGTAGTTGCGCCTCATTCGCATCTTGCCATTGATAGTATGTTGGCCGTTGAGATGATGCCGAAGCCAGAACCCGTAAAATCACTTTCCCCTTCCGAAGTTTGGAAACAAACACATAGCACCGAAAATCAATTACGTTTCCATGATTATTTAAAAGCAGAAGAAGCTAAAAGTCAACAGGAGATTCAACAAGCGGTACACGAAATTTTGAGCAAAGTGCAACACCCTCTTGATACTATAGTAGATTTATCAAACTACATCTACGATAACTTTACGTATCAGAAGGGAGTAACCAGTATTGAAACCAGTGTGGATGAGTTGTGGCAATTGCGCGCGGGTGTGTGTCAGGATTTTGCGCATTTGTTACTCTACATGTTAAGGTTAATGGGAGTACCCGGTAGGTATATCAGTGGCTACATTTGTCCGGGTAGTAGTGAGTGGCGTGGAGAGGGAGCTACCCATGCGTGGGCAGAAGCCTGGCTGCCCGACACGGGCTGGGTAGGTATTGATCCAACCAACAAATGCATTGCTGGCGAGCGGCATGTTCGCTTAGCATCGGGAAGAAATTTTAGTGATTGCACTCCTGTTAAAGGAACCTATAAGGGTACCACCGAACATAAACTTGAAGTTACGGTGCAGTTTGGTACGCAGGCATTTTCAGAAGAACAGTTGGCCAACCCAACGCCCACCTTTATAAGTGGTAACACGGTGTATGAAGGTTTGCCGCGTAACTCGTACATGGCCTATATGCAAATGCAACAGCAGCAGTAAACTACATTTTGGTAAGAAAAACTCCAGCTGCCACGGCCAATAATCCAATAGCAAAACTAGTGACGCTGTAAATGGAGAAGGTCCAGTAGTTACCCGATTCTAATAATTTTAAATTTTCAAAGGCAAAGGCTGAAAAGGTGGTGTAGCCGCCACAAAAACCAGTAGTAAGAAACAATCGCCATTCGGGTGTAAGCCATTGAAATTTTTCTGAGAGTCCGTAAATAAGACCAATCAGTAAACAACCTAACACATTTGCTATCCAGGTGCCCCAGGCAAAATCAGACTGCGCGCGTGTAAATAAAAGTGAAGTAGCATATCGGCACATGCTACCGGCTAATCCTCCAAATCCTACTAATAAAAATGCTTTCATTCTAAATGCAGACCAAAGCTATCATAAATTTTAGCCCGGGCTTCTTTATTGTCAGCTAATATAAGCAGGTGATCGTTGGCTTCAATTTCTGTTTCGCCACCCGGTGTAACATACTTATCCTGTCGGTGAATCAAAACAATTAAAGATGACTTGGGAAGTTTGAGCTGAACAATCTGCTTGCCAACCGCATGTGAGTTTTCGGGGATGTCTAATTCTATTAACTCAGACTTAGAGCCGTCTTTTAATTCAAGGTCAAGCGGGAATTTCCGTTTTACTTTTTCGGGCACGCCTACGTGCAGCCATTTAGCCATCAACGAAAGTGTGGAGCCTTGCAATACTACTGAGGTTACAGAAATGAAAAATACCAGGTTAAAGATGGTATCTGCATAATGTACTCCGGCAATCATGGGGTAGGTGGCAAACACAATGGGTGCTGCACCGCGTAAGCCCACCCACGAGATAAAGAGTTTCTTACGGAAGTTCAGATCTTTGGAGCGAATCAACATCAGGAATACAGCCGCTGGTCTCGCTATTAAAATCAGGAACAAAGAGATTAAGATACCTTCACCAATAATAGGTGTTATTTGGGATGGATATACGAGCAAACCAAGTGTTAAGAACATTACAATCTGCATAAGCCAGGCTATGCCATCAAAGAATTTAATTAAACTTTTCTTGTGGATGATACTGGCGTTACCCAAAATAATACCCGCACCATAAATAGCAAGGAAGCCGTTACCACCAATGGCATCGGTAAACGAAAAGGTGAAGAACATTAGTGATATAAGCAGCACCGGATAAAGGCCAGCCACATCAAGACTTATACGGTTGAGTACATAAACCATAAGTCGGCCACCGCCATAACCACATGCGGCACCCAACACCATTCCTTTTACAAACTTGGGAATCATGATGGCAATTGATGCTTCAGGCTGCATTACCAGGTCAATGAAACTGATGGTGAGAAAATACGCCATCGGGTCGTTACTGCCACTTTCAAATTCAAGTAGTGGACGAAGGTTTCCCTTAAGGCCCACATTTCGGGTTCTTAAAATGGAGAATACAGCGGCCGCATCGGTCGATGAAACGATGGCTCCAAGCAACATTCCCTCCATTAAGGTAATGTTGAGTATATACGAACTGAAAACACCAACACTAACCGCAGTGATAAGAACACCTACCGTGGAGAGTGCTAATCCGTTTTTAAGAACAGGCTTTATGCTTTCTAGTTTAGTTTCTAATCCACCAGAAAACAAGATGAACGTTAAAGCCACCACACCCATAAATTGGGCGATTTGGGGATCATTAAAATAAATTTTGCCAGGACCTTCAGATCCGGCCAGCATACCCACAATTAAGAAGAGTATAAGGGTAGGTACACCAAACTTAAATGAAGTTTTACTGGCGATGATGCTCGCAAAGAGCATGATCGACCCAAGAAGTAATATGTTTTCGGCCGTTAAGGTCACTCGTGTTGTTCGATTTTTTTTAATTCAGGCTGAAGTTGATTTTTTCAACTTCAGCCTTTTTATCTCTTAAGACAGTTTCCAGATAATGAAAAGTGCTAAAAGGAGCAGCCCCATTAAAATGATAAACCAAAGTCTTTTTACATGTTCAAAAAAGTCTTTCATAAATATATAGAAGTAATGAGCACAGCAGTAAATTCTGCTGTATTCAGGGTTATAAAATTGATAAATAGGAATAGTACACCATGTACGAAACTGGTGGACGAACTAAAAATAGTGACTGACCTTAAGGGGCGTGGATGGTAATTACCTCGTAGAAGACATTAAAACTATGAACTGGAATCCGAAGTGCCTTTTGCTTATGGATTAATGTGGTTAACTGGAAGCTTGCCAGCTGCCAGGTAGTTTCAATGAAATCGTGGTGCCGAATCGGATTAACCGGGATGTTCTCGGCCTGTTCGCGGGCTGTTACTGTGGCAGCCTGACTGATTTGAATTACTGGTTTTCCGGCTGCGTATTGGGCATCTGTTTTTTGTACAGTAGAAAAGGCAACCAATACAAAAACAACCGGCAGCATGGCGCAGGCCCAAATTTGTCTGGTTAACCGGATGATTTTCATAAGTGCAAATATAATCTTTTTATAGAGGCCGATCAGACTGGCATCGTCTACTTTATAAGGGTAGGCACTTTTTTAAACCACAAACCTTGTGATACTATTCAGAAAGTTTTCAAAACCTATCTTTGTGGCATAATTACGACTCATGCCGGGCATCGATCTTATTAAAAGCTATTTTCCTGATCTTACGCCAAGTCAGATAAAACAATTTGAACAACTCGCTGGCTTATATAAGGAGTGGAATGACAAAATCAATGTTATCTCCCGTAAGGACATCGAAAATATTTATGTTAACCATGTGTTACATTCATTAGGAATAGCCAAAGTAATTTCATTTAAAGAGGGTACCGAAATTTTAGATGTAGGAACCGGTGGTGGATTTCCGGGAATACCGTTGGCCATTATGTTTCCACAAGCGCAATTTCACCTGGTGGATTCCATCGGTAAAAAGATTACTGTGGTAACGGAAGTAAGCAAAGCATTGGGTTTAAAAAATGTAAATGCCGAGCAAGCGCGAGCCGAACAGTTAAAAGGAAAATATGATTTTATTGTGAGTCGAGCGGTAACCCGAATGAAAGAGTTTCACGGCTGGATTCAACATAAAGTGAAGGAAGAATCATTTAATAATCTCGACAACGGAATTCTATACCTGAAAGGTGGCGATCTGGATGAAGAGATGAATGAATTAAAACGGCCATACAGTGTGTACAACCTGCCTGATTATTTCAAAGAAGAATTTTTTGAAACGAAGAAAGTAATTTACGTGCCTTTATAGTTTGCTTCCAAAGAAAAAACCCTCGACCTGTTGACCAATCGTTGTACCGGTAACTACCACTTCCACTGTGTCGCCCGCATTAAGTTTATAAATGTTGGAGTCGTAATAATTAACAATTGTAACAATCGGATAAGCTTGCGTGCGCTTTATTTCATATAAGGAAGTGCCGCCTGAAGTGATTCTGAGTTTCACAAGAATACCTCCGATACTAGATGTGCCCGTAACGGTAAAAGAATAAACTCCGGCAGCCGGTGCAGTAAACCGGTTTGTGGCTACCACATTAAAATCGTCAAACACATCGGTAAGCGTAATTGGCGAATCGCTAAAAACACCAATTAGATTTTGAAAACTAAAACTTGCCTTAAATGCATAGTTGGTTGCAATGGCTGTAGCGATAGACGTATCTACATAACCTTTTGTGGTGGCATCGGTAGCTGCGGTGGGTGCCCCCACATTCTGAATGCGAAAGCCACTGGCATTGGGATTATTAGTAAGTGTTTGGGCCAGAGTAGTGGCAATGGTTACATTATTGCCTCCGGAGATAGCAAGGTTGTTGGTACCCGCTGTATAGGTTAGTGTTTGCCGGTATTGCGATAAATCTACAGGTGTGGCATCGTTAGCCAGACTTAAAAGATTTGTACTGGTGTTCAATGATAAATCCTGATTATCGGTATTCACCGTACCAATGTTTACACTGTTACCACCACTAATAGTTAGGGTAGTACCACTTAGTGTAAGGCTTTGATTGGCAACAGGTGCCAGATCTACTTCTTTGGTTCCACCGGCATCGGTAATGCGTAGCTTTCTATCGGCAGTTAAAGAAGCTGCCGTAATCAATTCGTTGGTAGCACTGTTATCTGCATCGCCAGTGTTGGTAATTATTCCATTATTAATCGAAATGCCAGTTCCGGCTGCAAGGCTATTATTCCCAGAGTACTCAGCATAAAAAGCGTATGGTACACTCATCAATTGCTGGCTGCCGGCTAATTGGTAAGACGATCCTCCTGAAGGGTCAATTTCAATTTGCAACCATTTGTTGCCAATAGCCCAGCTCACAAATGCAAAGTTGCCTGATGTTACGGTGCCTTGCCCAATCACCAACGTAAACAATCCAAACGGGTTGGTAAGCGGATTATGCGTTTCGCTGTACTCAGCAGTGCCTTGTGCTGAGCCTTGCAATATGCTGATGCGTACCGAGATTGCTTTAGAGGCAATAGGTTTGCCTTCGTTATCGCGGGCTACGCCTTGGTAGTTTATACCTTTGGGCGCTTGCGCGGAAGCAGATGAAAAGATTAACAAAGCCAGAACGGAGGGGAGTAAAAGTCTAATCATAGTCGGTACCCACTTTTATTATCTTAATAGTTTTAGTTTCATTGTTGTGTAAAAACACTTTCATAAAAAACATGCCTGGGCTCAGGTCGCCTAATTGTACTACGTTACTCTTATCGGGTTTTGCCGTGGTGATGTAGCGACCAAACGTATCGTATAATTCCATGTATAAAATCTTTACATCGCAGCCAAGTGCGGTAATGGTTATCTCGCTCCTTACCGGATTAGGGTAGAAGTGTAACTCTTTACAAGGCAATAACTCAGGTTGCAGAAAGCCTTGCGTTAGAATTACATCGGAAGTTTGAAGGGTAATAATGGCGGGTTCGCCAATGGAACTGGTTAAAATGAAGTTGCTTACAGAAAGATCGAAACCGGCCAGATTGGTGACTTGTTGCCGCGCTTGTGAATGCCCGAAAAGGGGCGCAAAAAGGAGTAAGATGCACGTAAGTTTCGCTCTCATAACTGTTTAGGAAATAGAAACTTACAACAATTGGTTAAATATTCAATTAAAGTGTAATTTTTTAATGATTTTTTATTCTGACAAGGGTTTTACTTGGCCTTGCACAATTTAAAATTGATTAAGAAACTCGAATAGTTTGTTAATTATAAAACATTGAATACCATGCGAATAGAATGAGATGCGCACGCAATCATAACTATCATCTAACGTTTGTTAGGTGATTATCAGAAGTTTATAATTTTTTTAACGGATTAATTCTCCAGCTCCATTCTTTCCGTTGCAGTAAGCTGCAAATCGTTGGTGATGGAGTTAACAGTGGGTCTGAAAAGCAAGAACAAAACCACCATTACTGCCGTGAACAAGAGGAACGATTCGTTGCCAGTAATAAAAGCTACCACTGAAGCAAACATGCCGGGCATTTCGAAGCCTGCGCAACGAATGAGTATAGCATTTTGGTAGCGCTGTAGTTTACTCAGCAACGGCATATCCGGAGTGATTCCTTTCAGCCCAGCTTTGAAGGCTATATAACCAATCCCCATACCCATAGGCACAGTAGCAATTACAAGTATGCGCAGCAGGCTTTCAAACTCGGCATCAACAGGCGCCATTTCCTGGCCGGTGTAAATCCAAACGTAAACAAATACAGCAAAGCCAGTCATTATTAAAACCAACGCGAAGTAAATCAGTTGAGTAGGTTGGCTAAAAAACCAGAAGCCAGTAACTACCAAAAACAGATTAGATAAACGAAGATGAAAGTTGGGATTCTGATTTTAATGGCATTGCTAATAGATCCGGGTAAGATCGGGCAGGTTAATTCGCTTAAGTCGCAGGCGAAGGCTGCTTATCTGAAGGGTGATTTTAAAACTGCTATCTCTAAATATCGTACGCTGGTAGATTCACTTGGAGTTACCGAAGATGAAGTTCGGCTTAACCTGGCCAATGCATATTTCGAAGCAAAGGATACAGCCAACACGGCCATGGCTTATCAGCCGCTAACTCAAAGTGCGAACACTAAAGTTCGTTCCGTAGCCCATCAGCAACTGGGTGTACTTTCCAATCGCGAGAACAAGCATGAAGAAGCACTCGCCAGTTTTAAACAAGCCTTGAAGGCCGATCCTACCAATGAAGATGCCCGCTATAATTACGAAATGGTAAAGAAGAAGTTGGAAGAACAGAAGAAGAAAGAAGAAGAGCAGAAGAAAAACGATCCTAATCAGAAAGAAGAAAATAAAGACAAGCAAGAACAGAACAAAGAAGAGAATAAAGACCAAAAAGATCAGAAGGATCAAAAAGATCAAAAAGACAAACAAGATCAACAGAATAAAGAACAACAGGATCAGCAAAAGAAAGAAGAAGAAAAGAAGCAGCAGGAACAGCAGCAGAGCGAAGAGAAAAAAGAGCAGGATAAAAAAGAAACTCCGCAATCAGTAAAAGACAAACTGAAGGAAATGGAGATGAGTGAAGAAAAAGCGCAGATGATTCTGGAAGCCATGAAGAACCAGGAGATTCAATACCTGCAACAGAATAAACGCAAGGCATCAAAACCTAAGGATAGAACCAAACCGGATTGGTAAATAATCAAAGTCCACTGTTGACAGTTGACCGTCAACGGTGGACTTATTAATTAAATTAACTGTTATGAAAGAAGTATATATCGTATCAGCTGTTCGCACACCTATTGGAAGTTTTGGTGGAACACTTGCCGGATTATCGGCTACCCAACTGGGTTCGCTTGCAGTAAAGGGTGCAATTCAAAAAATAAACCTTGATCCCAAACAGATACAGGAATTGTTTTTTGGCAACGTAATCTCATCGGCATTGGGTCAGGCACCCGCTACACAAGTGGCGGTGGGCGCTGGTTTAGGCTACGACATTCCGTGTACGTTAGTCAATAAAGTTTGCGCTTCGGGTATGAAGGCCATTATGCTGGGTGCGCAGTCCATTATGTTAGGGCATAACGATGTAGTGGTTGCTGCCGGAGCTGAAAGCATGTCCAATATTCCTTATTACCTCACCAAAGCCCGCTACGGGTATAAGTATGGTAATGGCGAAGTGTTGGATGGCTTAACATTCGATGGACTTACCGATGTGTATAATCGTTGTGCGATGGGTGTGTGTGCCGATAACACCGCTAAAGAAATGAACATCAGTCGCGCAAGCCAGGATACGTATGCTATTAACTCGTACAAGCGCGCAGCAGCCGCGTGGGCAGCGGGCAAGTTTAAAGATGAAGTTATTCCCGTTGAGATTACTGGCCGTAAAGGCGAAGTAACCGTGTTTGCCGAAGATGAAGAATATAAAAATGTAAACTTCGATAAGATACCCGGATTAAAACCAGTGTTTACAAAAGAGGGAACTGTTACCGCTGCCAATGCATCTACCATTAATGATGGTGGCGCAGCTGTTATTCTGGTGAGTAAAGAAAAAGCAAAAGAACTTGGCCTTACTCCTATTGCTAAAATCAGAGGCTTTGCAGATGCATCACAAGATCCGATGTGGTTTACTACCACGCCTTCGCTGGCAATACCAAAAGCATTAAAAGCAGCCGGTGTTGATGCCAAATCGGTTGATTACTACGAAATCAATGAAGCTTTCTCGGCAGTAGCCCTGGCAAACAACATTAAGCTGGCACTTGATGGCAGTAAAGTAAACGTGAATGGTGGTGCCGTAGCACTGGGTCACCCACTGGGGGCATCGGGCGCACGTATTACCATTACCCTCGCCAATGTGTTGAAACAAAACAACGCTACAATTGGTGTGGCCGG
>DPSB01000527.1 GCA_003537495.1 Cytophagales bacterium
TGGCGATGGGTGGGTAGATTTGGTCGGCTCCGAAAAGGGCACGCAAACCATTTATGTGTTTCGTAATTTAGGTAATGGTGGCACGGTCGGTGTTTCTTCTTTCGCAACACCTATTTCCTTGTCGGTGGCTTCCCTCCCGCTACCCGGAGTATCAGCCATCGGCATGGGTGAGATCACGGTTACCGATGTTGACTCAGACGGACGACTGGATATTACCACCATAGCCTCCAAAGGAGAAGGTCACCTAGTGGTGTATAGAAACACGAGTACAGCAGGATCAATATCGTTTGCGAGCCCGGTGTTTTTTTCTTATGGTTATTACTCTTCACAACTGCGAACCACTTCGGCCGATTTTGATGGTGATGGAAGAATTGATTTCGCCCACACTACTGGAACATCGCCCGGTGGAATTTGGCTGAACCAGAATTTGAGTACGCCAGGCAATGTTCTTTTTGCGTATGCGCAATATATAGGACCCAATACTGGGCGCAACGATTTGAGTGTAGGTGATTTGAACGGTGACGGTAAACCTGAACTGATCGCTACACGAGGTGTATTCGAAGTTCATGAAAACACTTCTGTACCAGGCACTATCTCGTTCAACACACCTATCACCATAACCGGCACATCTATTGTAAATTTTGCTGTTGCAGATCTGGATGCCGATAACAAAGCAGATTTGATATGGGGAGGCGGTGCGCAAGTTTACTTTTCAAGGAATATTTATTCCGGTGGTGCGTTGAGTGCTGCTTCCTTTGATACTCCATTTCAAGTGCCTCATTTAGCTTCTAACACCTATCACATTGCTGTGAGTGATATCAATGGCGATGGCAAACCCGATGTGCTGGCAACAGGAGATATTGACATGGCCATATTTCAAAACAGGGGCTCACCCTTAAGTCCGGCTTCGTTTACACACAGTACATTGTTTCAGGCCAGTGTAGGCGCAACAACACGCATATACCCTTCCGCTCCTGTTATTGCTGATCTGGATGGCGACAATAAACCCGAGGTGATGCTGAGTAATACAAACTGGAATGTATCAGCAGCGGCAAAAGGGATTTATATTTTCCACAATGAAAGTTTCCCTGTTCCGGTTGTCAATAGCATCTCCCCTTCTTCAGGAAATGCATCTACCAACGTTACCCTAACGGGTGATTTTATGTTTACCGGAAACGTATCGCCTACGATCCGATTCGATAAAATTAATTCCGTTGTAAACAGTCCAACCAATACAACAACCAACACGCAAGTTCCAGCCGGTGCTATGAGCGGAAAGTTTGCAATCACCAATCATGGACTTACCGCATTCAGTTCGCACTTCAATGTAACATTCCCTACCGATCGTGTCATCAACGCTTCATCCTTCGGACCAAGCATCAACTTTGCATTATCAACCAATGTTCGCGATGCCATTGACGTGGCTGACTTTGATGACGATGGTAAGGTAGAGGTATTGGCCGTTGACAATTTTAGTACCGGAAGAATTTTTAAAAATACCCATGCAACAGCAGGCCAACCTATAACAGCAGCTTCGCTTACGGTAGAAAGCACAACTATTTCTTCAGGTAATAACCTAAAAGCATTAGATATTGACGGTGATGGTAAAGTCGATTTGAACAGTGGCTTTAGTTTATTTCAAAACACATCCAGCAGTTCTATTTCATTTGCAACGGGAGTTACTACACGTCCTACCGGTTTCAATTATGCAGCTACCGCTGATTTTAATAAAGACGGAAAGACTGATTTTGCCCTAACGGATGGAACAGCATTAATTAGAGTACACAGCAACCAGAGTTCCAGGGGTACCTATATGCCCATTGGAAATTTTTCACAATTCAGTGAAGCGGTTGTCGGTCTTGCCAAGGTGAATGGTGCAGGTGGAGTTACAGCGGCCGATTTTGATGGCGATGGTTACGATGATCTCATTGCCACCAATACAGTAGCCAACTCCATTACCATTTATCGCAACGAGCAAGTTAAAGGACCGATTACCGCAGCTTCGTTTTCACTTGTCGGACACAACGCTGTAACGGGCCTTCAGCCCTACAACATTACTGCGAGTGATTTTGATGGCGATGGAAAAATTGATCTTGCTATTACGTACTTCAATAGCGCTTTTATTTCCGTTTACCGAAACACCGGAAGTGCTGGCACCATAAGTTTTGCAGCAGCCGTTGATGTGACATGCCTGAACAAAGGCTATAGTATAGCGTCACAGGATTTAGATGGCGATGGCAAAGCTGAAATTGTTGTTATTCATCAACCTAACCCTGGGCCAGGAACGTTTAGCGTTTTCAAAAACACCAGCACATCTGGAACAGTTAGTTTTGCAACACCTATCAATTACGCACTCGGACGAAATCCACAAGCCTTGAGCATTGCCGATATTAACTCCGATCAAAAACCCGATATTTTAATTGTTGCCTCTGGTGGATCAACTGCTCCTGCAAATGCCTTGATGGTGTTTGAAAACAAAATTTCATCTCTACTTATCACCATCACACAACAACCATCTTCACCTTATTATGCCTGCGAAGGAGGCACGGCTTCGTTTACTACCGCTGCGTCCGGTACCACCAACATCACGTATCAGTGGCAGAAGTTTAATGGTAGCGTGTTTGTTGATTTGATAAACACCACCACATTCGGTGGCGTTAATTCACCAACGCTAACCATCAGCAATGTTACTTCTTCGGAGTCGGGCGAATATCAATGTGTTATCTCGGGCGACTTTGCTGCACCTGTAACTACCGATGCAGCCGATCTTGTCTTTAACAGTTTGCCTTCACCACCCGATGTTATCAACGGAGTTAGTTGTGGCTCTGGTGTGGTGTTGCTCACTGCTTCGGGTGGAAGTCCTGGTGATTATCGTTGGTACTCCGGTTCACCACTCACGCTTATAGCAGGCGAACAAAACGAAACTTTTATTACTCCTTCGTTAACCGCCAATACAACGTATCATGTTTCTTTAAGAAGTACATTTTGCGAAAGTGTGCCGGTGCAAGTAACCGCTATCATCAGCACTCCTCCGGCAAAACCAGTTATTACGGCAAGTGTAACCCCAGTGGGTGGCGAAATCACTTCGTGTGAATCTACATTACTTACACTATCGGCTCCGGCTGGTTTTAGTAGCTATCAGTGGTTCGATACATCGGGTTATCCATTTGGTTCTACTCAAACTGTAACGATTATCGATAGCGACATTTATTCGGTGTTAGTAGTAAATGCCGATGGTTGCAGCAGTGAAGAGTCGGACGCATTGAGCGTAACGATTGTACCTGAGCCTTGCACCAACACGGCTCCGGTTATTACCACTTCCACGCTATCTACTACATTGGGGCAATCTGTTTCAATTGATCTGTTGAGTTTAATTTCAGATGCGGATG
>DPSB01000157.1:0-420 GCA_003537495.1 Cytophagales bacterium
ATGGAATTCTTTAACAATCACAAAAAACTATTCGGAACAGCCTTAGCACTTTTTGTTGCGTTGACCATCATAGTGGCCATACTACCGGCTATCAACAATCAACAAAACAATGCACCACTTCCCAACGCAGTGGAGCTAAGCGAAGAAGCCTTCTTAGGTAAGAAGAGTTTTATTGCCAATGGTTGTGTGGCGTGTCATACTCAGCAAGTGCGCAACGTGGACATGGATAAGATATGGGGCAACCGACCAGGCATTGCTGCAGATTATGCAGGCATCGCGCGCACGGGTTTATGGATTAATACAGCAACCCTTATGGGCACTGAACGCACCGGGCCTGACTTAACCAATGTGGGTGTGCGCCAGCCAAGTGCAGCCTGGAATCTATTGCATTTATATCAACCTCGAACTGTTGTTGAACAT
>DPSB01000157.1:672-4597 GCA_003537495.1 Cytophagales bacterium
CTCGAACTGTTGTTGAACAATCTATTATGCCGGCCTATCCATGGTTGTTTGAAACTAAAGAAGAACTGAACGAGGATGATGTGGAAGTAATCGTGCCAGATGAGTTCAGAAAGGGAGTTAAAGGAAAAATAGTAGCTTCTAAAGAGGCGTTGCATCTGGTGGCCTATCTGCAGAGTTTAAAACAGACCCCCTTGCCCGATGGTAAACCGGCTTCTGATTTTCTGTATCAAAAGAAAAAACAAGAAAGCGACAATGCACAATCAGATCAACCCTCACTGCTTCCGGATGGAAATCTACTTTACGTCAACAATTGCCAGGCCTGCCACCAGGCAAATGGTGAAGGTCTGAAAGGTGCTTTTCCACCGCTGAAAGGAAGTACAGTTGTATTAGGTGATGACCTCGAATTATTTGTAAACATTATTATGCTGGGCTATGACGCCAGGCCTGAGTATGCTACCATGAATGCTGTAGGGTTGGATAATAAACTAACGCCCGAAGAAGTGACGGCCATTATCAACCATGAAAAAACAAGTTGGGGTAATAATGCTAAAACTGTAACACTGGAGGAAGTAAACAAAATAGTTGAGTATATAAATGTAACCGCTAAAAAATAACATTATGGAACCAACAGAAATCTGGTTAGAAACGCTCATCACAAATACGCCTCAGGAAGGCAGGGATCTGGCTATCAAAATGGCGCGCAAGAGCATTGCAGCGATTCAAACAGATCCCGAAATACGGAAGAAATTGCGCCCGCAATATGCTAATGATACAGCCCAACTTATCGCATCATCGCAAGTGATTGCCACCGAATTTCAAACCGTTGCAGCAGCCAACAACTACTGGAAAAAATGAAAAATCAAGTAAAGTACCTCGGCTTACTTTTATTTATTCTTCTGGCGCATGGAAATTCATGGGCTTGCGAGGTATGCCAAAAGCAACAACCAAAAATTACTCAAAGTATTACCCACGGTGCAGGTCCCCAAAGTAACTGGGATTGGGTAATCATTGCTGTGATTTCGGCTATTACGCTGTTGACATTGATATATTCAATTAAATACTTAATTAAACCACACGAAGACAGCGCTGATCATATTAAACAATCGATTTTAATACACTGAAGAAAATGAATGAAGATAAAAGCAAAATTCTGCTTTTTATTGACGAAGACCCACGGCCAATTGCTGAGTTGACTACGCCCGTACAATTTGAATTTGATACTAATAAATTGACGGATGGTGAACATATGTTGAAAATCGTGAGCAAGTCGCCCGCTGGTAGGGAGGGAATTCGTATGATAAATTTTACAGTACGCAATGGCCCTGCCATCGCGGTTGAAGGCTTGCGCGAAAAGGAGGTAGTAGATGGCATTATCCCCTTAATGATCAATGCTTATGACAAAGGCAATCAAAATAAATTTATCATCGAGGGCAGCGAAACACCACAAAGCATACCGAGTTGGTTATGGATTTTACTCATTGCTTTTGCAGGATGGGCCGCGTACTATACCTTGACAAATTTTACTCTGTAAATATTTCATTATTGAACAATGAAACACGACATCTCTACACTCGATGACATCAAGTTACTAGTAGATAGCTTTTACGGCAAAGTGCGTGAAGATACTCTGCTGAAGGACATCTTCAACGATCGAATAGAAAATTGGTGGCCACAACACCTCGAAAAAATGTATCGCTTCTGGCAAACTGTGTTACTTGAAGAGCACACGTATTTCGGAAGTCCATTTGTACCTCATGCAAAATTACCTGTAGAGCAACATCATTTTGAGCAGTGGGTAAAAATATTTCATGAAATAGTAGATGAACACTTTGTAGGCGAAAAAGCAACACGTGCGAAATGGCAAGGCCAGCGCATGGCCGAAATGTTTCATTACAAAATTGAGTATTACAAAAACAACTCCGCTGTACCATTGCTATGATTTTTGTTACAGTTCCTATAATGCGGCTACATACTCAAACTTTATGGCATGGAAATCATAAAGACAATCTGTCTTGCCCCATTTTGGAATAAGATCTTTTAAAATTACGTCAATATGGATAAGGAAATGATCATCCTTGATATTGAAAATAAATATCAGGAATTAGGAGAAAACTCGGAATCTTATTTAAAAGGATTACTTCACGCCAAACCGATCAATTATTGGGATTACATTGAAGTAGACACGCTCTTGTCGTTGCAAAAACCCAGAACCAATTTTAAAGATGAGGAAATCTTTATCATGTATCATCAGATCACCGAATTGTACCTGAAAATGATGGTGCATGAAATAAAGCAATTGGTGAGTGAGTCTTTTGAAGAACCTATGTGGATAGAAAAATTAGATCGGATAAACCGGTACACCCACATGCTCATTAATTCATTTGATGTAATGAAATACGGAATGAACTATGATGATTACAATACATTTCGCTTCACCTTAACTCCGGCCAGTGGTTTTCAGTCAGTAACGTTTCGCCTAATCGAGATTTATTGCACCCGACTTGACAATTTAGTTAATGAAGAAGATAAAAAAAGGCTACCCGAAAAACCCACTACCCAAGACTATTTTGAACACATCTACTGGAAAGATGCGGGCTATGATAGGAAAACAAGAAAGAAATCTCTAACCCTTCGCCAATTTGAAGAACGGTATTTAGACGAATTAATTTCTTTGGCCAGCAAAACAACCGGCAATACTCTTGAAGATAAAGTGCTCGAAATGGAAAATTGCTCAGAAAAACTAATACAGAAATTAAAGGAGTTTGACTATCTGTATAATGTTGCCTGGCCTTTGGTTCATTTAGGAACTGCTCAACATTACTTGGATGCAAAAGGAGAAACAAAGGTTGCAACAGGGGGCAGCGAATGGAAAAAATATTTACATCCAAAATTCCAACAGCGTACATTTTTCCCAACGCTATGGAGTAAAGAAGAATTAAGCAATTGGGGAAATAAACTTTAAAACATATGGTTATGAATATTCATGAAAACAACATTATCGGAGAATTGGTAGCAAACGACTATCGTACAGCATCAGTATTTAAAAAATACGGTATTGATTTCTGCTGTCAGGGCAACAGAACCATTGCAGACGCTTGCACGGCAAAAAAAATTGATTCAAAATCGGTAATAACGGATTTAAACCATATTAATCAAGAACAAGTCGGTGCTTCAACCGACTACAAATCGTGGCCCATTGACCTATTGACGGATTACATAGAGAAAAAGCATCATCGCTATGTAGAAGATAAAACACAGGAAATAAAGCCTTATCTGGATAAAATTTGCAGTGTACACGGTAAACATCATCCGGAATTATTTGAGATCAGAGATCAATTCAATGCATCTGCCGGAGAGCTGGCAACCCACATGAAAAAGGAAGAGTTTATTCTGTTTCCTTTTATTCGTAAACTGGCAAAAGCCAAACAACAAAATGTTATAGTCGATGCACCCGCTTTTGGCACGATACAAAATCCCATTGCTATGATGCATGAGGAACATACTATTGAAGGAGATCGATTCAGGAAAATAGAAGGATTAAGTAATCACTATACACCACCCAACGATGCATGCAACACCTATCGGGTAACACTTGCCTTACTTCAGGAATTTGAACAGGATTTGCACCTTCATATTCATTTGGAAAATAATGTTTTGTTTCCTAAGGCTATTGAAATGGAAGGAGAATTAATAAGAACCAATGTCTGATAGAGCTCAATTCTGATGAAATAAGGATAAGTGAATAGCCCCATAAATCGAGACAAGACACTCAAACCTCTTAGCCGGGAGCATCATCAAAGTTTATTACTTTGTTGGAAGATCAGAACCGGGCTAAGAAAGAAAGTGGATGTAAGTCTAATAAAATCTTATGTTGACTGGTTTTATAAAAATCATGTGCAATCGCATTTCGAATTGGAAGAAAAGC
>DPSB01000577.1 GCA_003537495.1 Cytophagales bacterium
GTTAAGATATGTTGCCGTGATGCGAGCGCTTGCTTTTAATTGTTCGCGGGTAGCTGCTATTTTTTTTGGAGTTCCGGTTGAGCCCGATGTTTGTAAAACAAAATCAGCTTGCCCGTTTAGCCATGTATTACAAAAGCGAATGGCTGAAGAAGATTCAGCCACTCCGGTTTTTATTTCATCAAACGTATAATGTTTACCATTTTCCTTTAACCACGGCATGGTGTTGTGAATTATGGAAACTTCGGAAATTTTGAGAAGTCGGGTTCACGTTTTTCAAGGAACGCATTCTTTCCTTCCTTCGCTTCATCGCTCAGGTAATACAATAAGGTTGCATTGCCTGCAAGTTCCTGAATTCCGGCCTGGCCATCCAACTCAGCATTAAATGCACACTTCAACATGCGAATGGCCAACGGACTTTTCTTTAAAATCTTTTTAGCCCAGGCCACATACGTTTCTTCCAGTTTATCTAAAGGAACAACTTTATTTACAAGGCCCATATCCAATGCTTCCTGAGCATCATATTGATCGCACAAGTACCAGATCTCGCGCGCTTTCTTTTGACCTACAATACGCGCAAGGTAAGAAGCACCAAAGCCACCATCAAAACTTCCAACCTTCGGACCTGTTTGTCCGAAGCGTGCATTCTCAGCAGCAATACTCAAGTCACACACAACATGTAACACATGCCCGCCACCAATTGCCCAGCCTGCTACCGCAGCAATTACCGGTTTGGAGATTGAACGAATTATTTTTTGAAGATCGAGCACATTCAATCGCGGAACAGTATCGCTACCTACATAACCACCATGGCCACGCACACTCTGATCACCGCCACTACAAAACGCTTTACCACCTTCTCCGGTAAGAATGATAACACCTACTGATTCATCTTCGCGACAAAGCAACATGGCATCAATCATTTCTTGAACAGTAAGCGGTGTAAACGCATTGTGCACTTCGGGTCGATTAATACTAATGCGGGCGATGCCTTCGTATTTATGAAATAGAATTTCTTTGTACTCCTTTACGGGTTTCCAGTCGTATTTAAGTTGCATAACTCTTTTTTATAACTTGTTTAAATTCATTGAATGCCTTAGTAGCGGTTAATTGATCACTTTTGATTTCCAGTATTTTCGTTTTGCCATCAAAAGTATAAAACTCTTTTAAGGCATGGGTAAGTTCTTTTGGAGTGGAGGCAGATAAGTAAACATGATTAAACTCTGTAGCAAGGTGTTGAGCGGAAAGATGTTGTTGCGTTACGAAGAATTCATCATTCTCGGCAACTTGTCCGGGGCCATCAATCAAATTAAAAATTACACCACCATTATTATTAATTACCACCACACGCAGGTTGGGCATTTTGTAATTATGCCAGAAGGCATTACGATCATAAAAGAAAGCGAGGTCGCCTGTTAGCAACACATTAGGTACATCGCTTGCCAGGGCGTGCCCGATAGTTGTGCTGGTGCAACCATCAATGCCGCTGGTGCCGCGGTTTGAATAAACATGAATGCCTTTTTGTTTTTCTGTTAACCCCACCAGGTTAGCATAGCGCACCGACATGCTGTTGGCCACATGAAAATTGCAGCGCGATGGTAAAGTTTCCATGATAACTTTCGCTGCCTGTAGTTCATAAAATAAATGAGGGACAAAATAATTCTCGTAGCTGCGTTGCGTTCGATTTTCTTCTACCTCCCACAACTTTCTATAATTCGCTTTCTTCTGTAACTCGAACTTGGTAATAGCAGGTGCGCTGCTCAAACCAGCGAAGAATGTTTTTGCATCGCAGGCAATCGTTTTGGTAAGCGATTGAAATGGATCGGGTACTATACCTGCTGGTTGTACATGCCAATGCTCGGTGGATGCATACTTGCGTAAAAACTGTTTCAGGTTTTTGGAGATCACCGATTTGCCAAACGTAATAATCAACTCAGGTTGTAAGGTTGACTTTATTGAATCGGGAGCATGAGCCAGAAATACATCAGCAAAACGAATGGTATTTACGGAGCCATGAAAATTAGAAATTACATCGCCAACCAAGGTTGCCTGGTGTACTTCGCAGAATCGGGTTACTGTTTTCAATACTGCGGCCTGATTTTCCTGTTGACCAGCAATCACTAATATTCTGGTAAAGCCGGCCAGTTGTTCTGATAATTTTGCTTTAGTTTCTTTGGAGAGTTCTGATTGTGCGTGTTCGGCCTGAACAACTTTAACTTTTTTGCTGAATTTTATTTTTTCTCCGGCTTGCGGATACAATGGTTCGCGCAAGGGTACATTGATGTGAACTGGTCCGGCAGGGAAATTTTGAGCGAATGTAATGGCTTCATTTACTACACGATTAATATGCCAAACAGAATCCGGGTGTGTATAATCTGAAGGAAGATTGTAAGATTTTTTTACATGCCCGCCAAAAATATTTTCCTGGCGGATCGTTTGACCATCCCATTGATCAATCCACTCAGGCGGGCGATCAGCTGTAAACACAACCAGCGGAATCTGTTGAAAGAATGCTTCGGCTACAGCCGGTGCGAAGTTATAGGCTGCACTGCCCGATGTACAAACCAGAACTGAAGGTGAATGCGTTTGCTGAGCAAGTCCTAAACCAATAAAACCTGCACTACGCTCATCGCTAAATGTTCGGCACGTAATAGCATTGTGATTAGCGAATGCAAGTGTAAGCGGTGCGCAGCGCGAACCCGGGCAAAGCACAGCGTTTTGTATGCCGTGTTGCGCACAAATTTCAGCGATGTCGTAAATAGCCTGATGTGTAGCCACTCAGTAAAAAAGTTTTTTCAGATTGTCCATCTTCATTTCTGTTTCCTGCCACTCATTTTTCGGATCGGAATCTACCGTAACTCCGGCACCCGCATAAATGCGCACCTTATCAGCAAACAGTTGCATGCATCTGAGATTTACGAATAAGTTTGATTGATGCTGAATGTTGATTGGTCCAAGATAGCCACTATAAAATTGACGGGAATAACCTTCGTTTGCAGTTATAAATTCAAGGGCTGGTTCGAGGGGCATGCCACATACAGCTGATGTAGGATGAAGTAACTTTAGCATAACCGAACCCAACTGCGGAAAATTGGTTGCTTGCATATCCACCTCAAACTCAGTTTTCAAATGCATGACATTACCTGCCACAATTGTTTTAGGACCGTGTTCTTCGTATTCGCGTAAGCGGATTTTTTTGAAACAACTGATGATATACCGGCTTACCAATGCTTGCTCTTCAATTTCTTTTTGTGTCCATGCAACTGTTTTAAGATTGGTATCGGGCGAGTAGGGTAGGGTTCCGGCCAACGCAATGGTCTTGAATTTATTTTTTGAAACGCTCACCAGTAGCTCAGGCGTAGCGCCCATCCACGTTCCTGTTTGTGGCGATGAAACAAAAGAGACAAACGCCAACGGATGTTTATTGCACAACCGTTCGAATACTTTTATCAAATCAATATTCGGGTTGTACGAAGCATCTTCAAAACGAGAAGGCACAATTTTTTCAAGCAAACCTGATTCTATTTTTGAAATTCCATGCTTAACTAAATCTTCGTAATCAATCGTGTTGGTTGGTGTTGCCTGGTGAAGGTGAAAGCTTTCTTTATGAAGAATTGAATCAGAACTTAAATCGGGTAATTTTCCTTCAACCAGTTTTCCATCCATAAATTTGTATAGTGAAGTGGATGGAAAAATTACCTTTTGATCAGCCGGATTGAACGGAGCGAATACAAACCCGGAAACTGTTTCTTCGATAGTAATTTCGTTTTCAAGAATTACTTCGTGGGTAATCAATAGAAATTTTTCATCTATTGCCGGTGTTTTCCACAAACAAAAAGATTCGCCTCGTTGTAAAGCCTCACCAATTAACCGGGTAATAAGTTCGGCATCAGTATTAATTGCTATGCTTTCCGTTGCTATCATCTATCTTTTATCCAATACAGCCAATGTTATCCGGCTTATGCACACAAGTTCCTGTTGTTCATTCACAATTCTGATTTCCCAAACCTGAGTTTTTTTGCCGATGTGAACCGGGCGTGCGGTTCCAACTACAAAACCTTCGCGCACGCTTTTAATATGATTAGCATTAATCTCCAAGCCTACGCAATATTGTACAGCCGTGTTTACGCAACAGGTAGCAGCTACACTACCCAACGTTTCAGCCAACGCAACCGAAGCTCCGCCATGCAATAGCCCTAAAGGTTGATGCGTACGGTGGTCTACTGGCATCCGGGCTTCCAGAAAATCATCGCCCACGCGGGTATATTCTATGCCCAGATGTGCCACCATCGTATTAGCCGATAGCGCGTTAAGTCTTTCAAGGGTTACTGCCGAATTGAAAACAGGCATAGATGATGAAGCTCTGGTTAAAACTAATTCCTTATTTTTGCGCCCAATTTATAACAGATACCTCAAAACTTAGTTAGAATTTGACTACAAAAAAAATATATCTCATCCGCCACGGGCAAACTGATTTTAATCTGAAAGGCATTGTGCAAGGCAGTGGCGTAGATTCTTCCTTAAACGCTAAGGGAATGGCTCAGGCGCAAGCTTTCTTTGAGATGTATAAGCACATCAAATTTGATAAGATTTATACTTCAACATTAAAACGAACCCGCGAATCGGTAAGTGGTTTTATCGA
>DPSB01000502.1 GCA_003537495.1 Cytophagales bacterium
TGCAGCCATGCCGGGCCGTATTGCAAAAGCAAGAACCGTAGTGGGCAAGCCCCTTACGCTTTCAGAAAAAATCCTGTATTCACATTTACACACCGATCAGAAGCTCGAAAATTTTGGGCGCGGTAAGTCGTATGTAGATTTCGCTCCGGATCGCGTAGCCATGCAGGATGCTACCGCACAAATGGCCTTGTTACAATTCATGTCGGCCGGAAGGCCAAAAGTGGCAGTACCTTCTACCGTACATTGCGATCACCTGATCGTAGCCAAAGTAGGTGCCAAAGATGATTTATCGGTTGCCAACAGCGAAAGCAAAGAAGTATTCGACTTCCTTTCTTCTGTTTCAAATAAGTATGGAATTGGTTTCTGGAAACCAGGAGCCGGAATTATTCACCAGGTAGTTTTGGAAAACTATGCCTTTCCCGGTGGGATGATGATTGGAACCGACTCACACACCGTTAATGCCGGTGGTCTGGGTATGGTGGCGATTGGTGTTGGTGGTGCCGATGCCGTGGATGTAATGGCGGGTATGGCCTGGGAACTTAAGTTTCCAAAACTGATTGGCGTAAAGCTTACCGGTAAGCTTAGCGGCTGGACATCAGCCAAAGATGTAATCTTAAAAGTAGCGGGTATACTTACTGTAAAAGGAGGAACCGGTGCCATTGTTGAATACTTTGGCGAAGGCGCAACATCTATGAGTTGTACTGGTAAGGGTACCATCTGTAATATGGGTGCCGAAATTGGAGCTACAACCTCAACCTTTGGGTATGATGATTCCATGGCACGCTACCTCATATCTACCGGGCGCACGGAAGTAGCGAAGTTGGCTGATGGAATCAAAGAACACTTAACGGCCGATCCGGAGGTGTATGCCAACCCTGAAAAATACTTCGATCAAGTAATTGAGATTAATCTTTCAGAACTCGAGCCTCACTTGAACGGACCGTTCACGCCCGATCTTGCTACCCCAATTTCAAAACTGAAATCGGAAGCTGAAAAGAATGGCTGGCCATTAAAAGTAGAAGTTGGTTTGATCGGCTCATGTACCAACTCTTCTTACGAGGATATTGCCCGCGCAGCCAGCTTAGCCAAGCAGGTTGCTAAAAAGGGATTGAAAACGAAAGCTGTTTTTACGATAACTCCAGGTTCAGAACAAGTTCGTTATACCATTGAGCGTGATGGTTTTATCGATACTTTTAACAAGATTGGTGCAAAGGTATTTGCCAATGCCTGCGGTCCTTGTATTGGTATGTGGAGCCGCGTGGGTGCCGATCGTAAAGAGAAGAATACGATTGTTCATTCATTCAATAGGAACTTCCAATCACGTAATGATGGCAACCCAAATGCATTCGCCTTTGTAGGTTCGCCTGAATTGGTAACAGCTTTGGCTATTGCCGGTGATCTGGGCTTTAACCCGCTTACCGATACGTTGACAAACGAACAAGGACAACAAGTAAAACTTGATCCGCCTACAGGCGATGAACTACCTAAAAAAGGATTTGATGTGAAAGACCCAGGCTACCAGGCGCCTGCAACAGATGGTAGCGGTGTAGTTGTTAAAGTGAGTCCTACCTCCGATCGTTTACAATTGCTGGCTCCATTCAAACCTTGGGAAGGCACCGACCTGAAAGGTTTACGGTTGTTGATCAAAGCAAAGGGTAAATGTACTACCGACCATATTTCGATGGCCGGTAAATGGTTAAAGTACCGTGGGCATTTGGATAACATCTCCAACAACCTATTGATTGGTGCAACCAACTTCTATAACGAGCAGATTAACAGTGTGAAGAACGGTTTAACCGGAGCTTACGATGAAGTACCTAAAGTGCAGCGTGCTTACAAAGCACAAGGCCTTGGCTCAATTGTAGTAGGCGATGAAAACTATGGTGAAGGTTCATCGCGCGAACATGCCGCCATGGAACCCCGCCACTTGGGTGTTCGGGCTATTCTGGTTAAATCATTTGCCCGCATTCACGAAACCAACTTGAAGAAGCAAGGTATGTTGGCATTAACCTTTGCCAACAAGGAAGACTACAACAAGATTAAAGAAGACGATACATTCGATATTGTTGGATTGACTTCATTTAGTCCTGATAAGCCGCTTACATTAGTGATTAAACACAGCGATGGCACCAGCGAATCGATAACCGTTAACCATACCTATAATGCTAACCAGATAACCTGGTTTAAAGCTGGCTCTGCGCTTAACGCGATGGGCGCAGCTAAAAAAGCAGCAGCACCTAAGAAAGCTTCCAAACCTGCGGCTAAGAAAGCACCCGCTAAAAAAGCTCCATCTAAGAAAGTCAAGGCTGTAAAGAAAGCTGCTAAGAAGGTGGTGAAGAAAGCCAAGCCAGCTAAGAAAGTGGTGAAGAAGGTAGCTAAGAAAGTCGTTAAAAAAGCAGTGAAGAAGTCGGCAAAGAAAGTGGTTAAAGCGACTAAGAAAGCTAAGTCATCTAAGAAGATTGTAAAGAAGTCTATTAAGAAAGCTACCAAGAAAAAGAAGTAAGCCTTTCATAACATTGATAAGATGAGTTAAGAGCGCTAAGGTTTAGCGCTCTTTCTTTTTATCAACCATAATTAATTCAATCAAACTTGACATTAATAGTATAGTCTATATCTTTATATTGATTTTTTATTTTTTTGAACTCGTTT
The DNA here is from genome assembly GCA_003537495.1 of Cytophagales bacterium. GTDB lineage: Bacteria > Bacteroidota > Bacteroidia > Cytophagales > Cyclobacteriaceae > ELB16-189. Next base: position 2,650 of record DPSB01000502.1, read on the forward strand.
ACAACCACTAACCACTACAATTCATGAGTTTCACTGAAACCATTGACCTCGATTTAACCGAGGTCGCGGAAATCCGTACGGATGCTGTAACCGGATTTCGTTCCCTATTCTCCAAAAAATCGTTTGAAGCAAACGAAGTAGTAATCGGTTTTATGGCTCGCGCCACCTATGAAAAACCAAACTACTTAACGGTGCAGATTAACGATGATGTACACATCGAACTATTTCCTGAATGTCTGGAATGCATCAACCATAGTTGCAATCCCAACTGCTTTTTCGACACTACCTTGATGGAACTGGTTACTGTTAGACCAATTGCAGCCGGTGAAGAGTTCAGCTTCTTCTACCCTTCTGCTGAGTGGGATATGGACCGCCCGTTTGCATGCCACTGCGGAAGCAACCAATGCATTGGTAAAATCCAGGGTGCGAAACATCTTTCTGCGGAAGCATTGAAGAAGTATCGGTTTACCGGCTTCATTCAGCAGAAGTTAGCATCGCGCTAAGCAGTTAGTTTAACTCTTTCAGTATTGTTCTGAATTCGTTCAGAATCATGGCGGTAGCGCCCCACACTACCTCTTGCTCTATTTCGAAGTGTGGTGCCCGCATGGGAAATAATTTAGCGGCCAAAATTTCTTTGGTACGAATGGCTTCGCTTTCCATTAGCTGGTTTACAGAACCCCTCAACACCTTCACCACTTCTTTTGGATCAGGGGTAAACTGCGGAACATCATGCAAGAGTCCTACCACTGGTTTAACTATGAAGTTGCTGGGTATTACAAAGAAGTCTGATAGTGTTCCCAATACTTCAATAGATTCAGGTTTAATGCCTATCTCCTCTTGGGTTTCGCGCAATGCAGTTTCAATTAATGTCTCACCTGGTTCTGCTTTGCCACCCGGTAAACTGATTTGCCCGCCATGTGTACCTAAATAATCCGGACGTTTGGTAAGTGGAAAGAAAACATCATCGCCATCTGCATAAAGCAAAATCATTACACTACCCGGCCGCGGTGGTAGTTTATGTTCAAACTTTGGTTTGATTGTGCCAACTGGTTCGGCACGCATCAGGTTGTGTGCTAATTCGCCTGGCAAGGGTAAGGTTAACCGGTTTCGTAATGCTTCGTAATCAATCACCATTTTTCAGTCGCAGTTTCAACAAGTATTTGTAACTTTAGATTCCGCACAAAGCAAAAATACCGAATCATGCGTTTGCTTTTAGTTGGTCTGCTGGCATTTAATGTGTCGTTCGCTCAGGTAAGGGTAAGTCCTAATCAGCGTTACCTGATGACCACCGATGGCAAACCATTTTTCTGGTTAGGCGATACCGCCTGGGAATTATTCCACCGGCTTACCCGCGAAGAAGCCGAGGAATTTCTGGAGCTGCGAAAACAACAAGGCTTCAATGTTATTCAAGCAGTGGCACTTGCCGAACTGAATGGCTTGCGCCAACCCAACCGCTATGGCGATTTACCATTGATAGATGAAGACCCTACCCGATTAGCCGTTACACCCGGTGCTAATCCGGCCAACGAAACGGAATACGATTATTGGGATCATGTTGATTTTATTATCAACCGGATTGCCTACAAAGGAATGTATGTGGGCTTGTTGCCTACCTGGGGTGATAAGGTTGCGCACATGTGGGGCGATGGCCCAATCGTGTTTAACGAAGCCAATGCTGAGGTATATGGAGCCACCTTAGCCAAACGATACAAAAACAATTGGAACATTATCTGGATCTTAGGTGGCGACAGACCAGCTACTTATAAATTTAAAGTTGAAGGTATTGAACAAGAGTTTGACGACCGCGCCATCTGGCGGGCAATGGCCAAAGGTATTGAATCGGTATTGGGCAAAGATGCTTTTATAACCTATCACCCGATGGGCGGCACTTCCAGTAGTGCTTATTTTCATACCGATAACTGGCTCGACATGAATTCATTTCAATCCGGACACGGTGCGCGCGAAACAGAAGTTTGGGATTGGGTTACTCGCGACCTTGCCATGAAACATCAAAAGCCAACATTGGATATGGAGCCGTGTTACGAAGATCATCCGGTTAATCCGTGGGATGGCAAGTGGACACGAGCCGAACGCGGCTATTTTAATGCGTACGATGTGCGGGCGCGAATCTACCGATCGGTGTTTGCCGGTGCATGTGGTATTACGTATGGCCATCATCAGATCTGGCAGTTTCTGAATGCAGAACTAAATCCACCAATCAATATTGGTGATACACTTATTGGTTGGCAGCGGTCGGCCAAAGCAGCCGGACAAATGCAATACCTGAAACGGCTGATGTTATCGCGACAGTACTTTGATCGCGTGGACGATCAATCGCTGGTGGTGAGCGATCGCGGTGTTAACTATACCGACTTGATTGTAGCCTCCCGCCACGAAAAAGGTTTATATGCCTTCATCTATCGTCCTCAGAATAAACCTGTTTCCATTGATCTCTCGAAGTTATCAGGAACAACAAAAGCCATTAGCTGGTTTGATCCGCGAACAGGAAAAACGCTTTCCGGACTATCAACCACAACAACCGGAGTTATGGTTTTCACTCCGCCCAACGAAGGCAAAGATTGGATATTGATTATTGATGATGCCAGCCAGAATTTTCCGAAGCCTTAATGTAGTAAGGCGTCAGACGGCTTTTTTGCTTCCGTTATTAGCCGTCAGACGCCTATCAACTTATTTCTTATTGCATTGCCTGATCTGCTCATCCGTAACCATGCGGTCGCCCAGGTCTTCCGATTTCTTAAATGAAACACAGGCCAATCCGGAATTGCCATTGTTTAGGTAAGCCATGCCCAGGTAGAAGTAGATTTTATCTACAAACGGATCGGTATCCAAAGCCTGCTTGAGCAAGCGTTCGGCATACGTGTAATCTTTTTTGATAAGACTAAGAATGCCTTTGTTGCGATAGGCCCAGGCATTATAAGGATCGAGCGAGATGCTTTCGTTGATATCAGCTTCGGCTTTATCCAATTGATTTTGACTCAGATAAATAAACCCACGGTTGTTAAGGTAGTATGGTTGCCTTGGACTTAGCCTCAATGCCTCTTCTACCAGGCGCATGGCTTCGGTATAGTTGGCTTGTTCAATCTCGATCAACGCAAGCGTGTTGTAAATATTAGGTTCATCGGGTTTAACCAATGCCGCCTGTTTCAATTCAATACGGGCTGAATCAAACTTCTTAAGGTAAAATTGCACAGTGGCATGGTTGACAAGAATGTCAACGTTATTAGGTTCAATATTTCTGGCGCGATCAAAAGCCAGCAAAGCTTTGTTGAACTCGCGCAACTTGGTGTAGGTTAATCCTTGTGTAAAATGAGCCAGTGCAGTATCCGGTTTTACTGCAAGCACCTTGTCCAGATCATCCAGAGTCTTGTAATATTCTTTTAACTCGTAACTCGTATTGGCATGATTCATCAACGCATTGATAAAGCCCGGTCGGCACTCCATCGCTTTCTGATAGTGCTCTTGTGCCTGCGCATATTGCTTTTGCTTAAACTGAACAGTACCAAGGTTGTTCCAGGCATCGGCATAACAACCGTCAACTTTTATGGCTTCACCAAAGTAGTAACTGGCTTTATCGTAGTTGCCTTCTTTTAAAGCGAGGTTACCCTTTAATAAAAATTGTTGGA
>DPSB01000026.1:0-692 GCA_003537495.1 Cytophagales bacterium
GGGAACTATCCAACCTTCTTCACCCGCAACGTCACGCCCTCCGTACCAATCACTTCAATCGCTTCATCTTTCTCAATAAAATCGCCACGCGTAAAGGCATCATAGATTTCACCTTCAATCAAAACTTTGCCACTGGGGCGCAATATGGTTTGGGCTTTACCTTGCTTGCCCATTAAGTCTTTTTGAAAACTGTTTACAGTATAACCGCTCTTTGCATCTTGTGTATCGCTTAGCGCAATGCGATTAAATGCTTTTGTTTTGGTTAAGCGGGCACCACCCACAAACAACAGTACCACACCACCAGTTAATCCACCTAAGGTGGCAAATGTGGCGACTATAATATCGCCCAGCGGTACAAACTCAAAGTTGAAAAAATCATTGTTAAGCATAATCAGCACTAACGATACAATGGTAAGGGTTATGCCACTTACACCGGCCACCCCAAAACCCGGAATAAAAAATACTTCGGCTATAATCAGGAGCACACCAATAAACAGCGCAATAATTTCCCAATATGCGGCAAGTCCGTTGAGGTAATACGGTACTAAGTAAAGTACTAAAGCTATGGTAGCGGCTATCAGCGGAAAGCCCACACCAGGGGTTTGCAATTCAAAATAAATTCCACCCATGATGACGAGTATTAAAAGGCCGCTGATAAACGGATTTAAAAAGAAAGCAATGATTTTTTCAGA
>DPSB01000026.1:934-1514 GCA_003537495.1 Cytophagales bacterium
TTTTTCAGATGCGCCCAGTTTATAAGTGTCAATTTCGTAGTCGGTTACGTTGTTGCGCTTCAGAATTTCTTCAATGGATTCCACTTTAGCTTCGCAGTAACCATTTTCTATCGCTTCGCTTGTGGTAAACGTAATTACTTTACCCGCTTGTTTTAAACTATCTATTACTACATTTTCATCTACCATGCCTTCAGCAATGCGCGGGTCGCGACCGTTTTCTTCGGCTGTAGAACGCATAATGGAACGCATGTACGATTGGTATTTATCGGGCGCAGCGCCACCACTGCCATCCACCACGGTGGCTGCACCAATGGTAGCACCGGGAGCCATGTAAATACTATCGCAGGCAATAGAGATTAAGGCACCCGCGGAAGCTGCATCGGAGTTTATGAACACCCACACCGGTATTTTTACATCCATTATTCCATCTACAATTTCTTTGGTATCGGCCAGCGCACCGCCAAACGTATCCATATCGATAATAATAATGTCGGCATTTGTTTTGGCGGCATGTTCAAGCGCAAGCTTTACATAGCGACCCATGCGCGGATCGATCTCGGCCTTGATCTCCATAACCATT
>DPSB01000026.1:1764-4930 GCA_003537495.1 Cytophagales bacterium
ATCTCGGCTTTGATCTCCATGACCATTACTTTCTTTTTGGTGGGTTGTGCCCAGCCAATAGTTTGTACCAGCAGCACAATACTCAGTATCCTCAATAGCGTTCGCATGGTTGTTTGTATTTTGCACTAAAATACTAACTCTTGATCGAAAAAACCTGTGTTGTTTACCAGGCGCCTCCGGGCTTTGTAATCTGGAATCTGATACCCGCACCTGATGCAGGTTGTGTGATGATAGAAGAACGGAATGATGCTACCCATAAAGTTGCGATCACCTGCGTGGAATTTTCCGGCAAGGTACAGTGGCGTAACGCTAACCTGCCCGAATCGTGGTGGATAAACCTGAATGCGGTTACCAACACACAAGTAATGCTGCGCCTGTTTGAAAGTACTGCCAATCCCGATGCCGTGCGATTGTTAGCCTTATCTTTATATAATGGTGAAGTAAGCGAAATTGCATCTGAGTCTGCACATACGATTCAGCCACTGCGTCCGTTTGTGTATGTGCAAGGCGAACCTGAATTTGAAACCGTGCAAAAATTTTTACAACAACAACTCCGGCAGATGGCATTTCTGGGTGCCGAGTATTTGGAAACTCAAACCAGGATTTTTATCTCGTACTATATCGGGCAACCCGCAGCGTTTACCAATGTGCTGGCATGCTTTGGGCGCGATGGTAAGCTATATTTTACCGAGGAAATTGGCACGAATTTGAAAGGAATGGGCGTTGGTACTTTTTTTATTGCAACCAATACGTTGTTTTTTGTGAAGAACAAGACAGAATTGGTAACTTTTCGCATTGTTTAAGCTTATGATAAAGGTAATTTTTTTAACTCTTGTTACGTGGAGCACACCGGGCGGTGCAAATGCAACCCCGGTTGATTCGCTTCGGATGGAAACTGTGGGTGGAAAGCAGTTCATCATTCACCAGATTGACGAAAAAGAAACGCTATATGCTATTTCCAGGCGTTATGGTGTGCCCATTACTTCCATCCTGGAACACAACCCAACTGCCGATGGTGGTTTAGCCGTTGGCCAATTGTTGAAAGTGCCGTATGTGCCCAAAACAAAACCTGTTGTTACCGGTGGCGATAAGATCCATAAAGTAGCGGCCAAAGAAACGCTGTTTTCCATTTCAAGGTTGTACGATGTTTCTGTAGATGAAATAAAAACCTGGAATAATCTGAAAGACAATGGGCTGAATTTAGGACAGGAGTTGGTAATCAAAAAGAAATCGACAACACTAACCACTACTACGTTACCCGCTATGCAATCTATTAAAGGTGCGCATACCGTGGCGGCTAAAGAAACTTTATATTCTATTGCGCGGCAGTATAACATTACGGTGCAACAATTGCGCGAGTGGAATTCGCTTACCGCGGATGAAGTAAAAATCGGTCAAACTCTTTTTGTAGCACAACCGATGTATCAGAAACCGGACGAAATAAAAACACAGCCCGAGGTTGTGGTTAAACCGGAAGTAAAAGAAACGCCAGTAATAACAACGGTTAAGCCCGAAGTAAAAGAAACTCCGGTGGTAACCACTGTTAAACCCGAAGTAAAAGAAACAACCATTCGCATTTCGGAATCTGTAACCGGATCGGATGAAGTAAAAGAAGGTGGCCTTGCCGAATTGATTGAAGGCACCGATGGTAATCGCAAATACCTGGCCTTGCATCGCACGGCTAAAGTGGGTACTATTCTAAAAGTGCGCAACGAGTTAAACAACCGCGAAGTGTTTGTACGTGTGGCCGGTCCGTTGCCCAACGTAGGGGCCAATGCTAATGTGGTAATCAAAATTTCAAAATCAGCTTACGATAGATTAGGTGCCATTGATCCCCGCTTTCGCGTAGAAGTTACATACTATAAATAAAGCATGCGCGGGTTTGTTTGCTTACTCTTCATTTGCCATGCAAGCCTCGCACAAAACCTGGTAGTAAACGGAGGGTTTGAGCAGTATTACAAATGCCCTGGTTCATTCACCAATAATTCCACAGGCGAAATTGCACCCGGGTGGACATCACCCAGTACCGGTACACCCGATATGTTTCACATGTGTAGCACTGGCGAAGCGGGTGTGCCTACAAACTGGGCCGGTTACTCCAAGGCATACATCGGTTCGGGCTATGCCGGTATTTATTGTTACTTACTTCGTTCCGACAAAGAGTACCGCGAATATTTGCAGACTGAACTCACTTCGCCACTAGAACCCGGTGGTGAATACCTGGTGGAATATTATTTCAAACTTTCCTCCAATTCAAAATACAGCATCGATCGCATTGGGTTTTTACTTTCCGATTCCAACTACCTGATGGCTGGCGATGGTATGTTTCCCGTTCCGGCAACTTACGAGCGCATCAATCGCACCATCTATTCCAAAGCAACTGGTTTATGGACTCGCTTTGGATATACACATGTAGCTAAGGGTGGTGAGAAATATCTTACCATTGGGAATTTTTCCAATAGCGGTAAAACACGAAGTCAATACATCACCAATTCGCAGTCAACCGAACCCATGCTGGCACGTGCTGCGTATTTTTTTATTGATGAAGTAAAAGTGATTAAAGTGGGTGGTGGTACACCACCGGTGCTTAGCGGTTACCCGGAACTTAAAACAGATGAAACTTATGTATTGAAAAACATTCAGTTTAAGTACAACGATTTTACTTTGCTCGATCAATCTTTTCCGGAGTTAAAAAAATTAGTAGAAGTTTTACGCTATCATAAAACATGGAAGGTGGTAGTAAGCGGTCATACCGATGATATTGGTTCGGATACTTTCAATAATGAACTTTCTATTTTAAGGGCCGGCAGTGTGGCCGATTACCTGATTGATGCCGGTATAGAACCGACTCGTATTAAAACAATGGGCTTCGGCAAACAAACGCCTTTGGTAAAAGGTACAGACGAAACTTCACGCGCTACCAACCGCAGGGTGGAACTACGTTTTTTGAATTAATTAACTTTAACCACATAGGCACAATAGAAATAAATCCAGGTGCAAGTAACCGCTATGTGAAGCGTAAGCGCTTGATAAAGTTAATCAGGAAGTAAATTATATTCCCAAGCCTTATGAATGTTTCCTTACTCACGGAGCTATGCGCACTATGTGTTTTATTTTTTGTTCCTTTAATTAATGTCTGGTGGAAATAAGCTCGAAGACCTTCGCA
>DPSB01000349.1 GCA_003537495.1 Cytophagales bacterium
CAGGAGCCGAAAATTATTACAACGATCATAAAGTCACCTTCGAAGAGTTAAGCAAAAAAGCTGAAGCGTCTAAGGCACCCGTACTGGGAATAACCGGAACCGGGGGAGCTGGTAAATCGTCAATGGTAGATGAAATTGTGCGCAGGTTTCTTATTGACTTCAAGGACAAAAACATTGGTTTGATTTCTGTCGATCCCTCGAAACGCAAGACGGGAGGTGCCTTGCTGGGCGATCGCATCCGCATGAATGCCATCAACAACAAGCGGGTATTTATGCGTTCGTTGGCTACACGCCAAAGCAATCTTGCACTCTCGGCCTATGTGAAAGAAGCCATTAACATTCTGAAGGCATCTGGATTTGACCTTATCATTCTGGAAACTTCAGGCATTGGTCAGAGTGATACCGAAATCTTAGATCACAGCGATGTGTCTCTCTATGTGATGACACCAGAGTATGGTGCCGCAACCCAATTGGAAAAAATCGATATGCTCGATTTTGCCGATGTGATTGCACTAAACAAGTTCGACAAACGAGGCGGCCTTGATGCATTACGCGATGTAAAAAAACAATACCAGCGCAATCACCAGCTATGGGATAAGAAACCTGAAGACATGCCCGTGTTCGGAACCATTGCTTCGCAGTTTAACGATCCGGGTACAAATCGGTTATACAAGCACATCATTGAAAAGATTGTAACCAAAACCGGAGCCGATTTAAAATCCTCGTTCGAGATTACGCAAGAGATGTCGGAAAAGGTGTTTGTTATTCCGCCACATCGAACCCGTTACCTCAGCGAAATTTCTGAAACCAATCGTGCTTACGATAAATGGGTGAGTGAACAAAGTGAAATCGTTCAGAAACTATATGCCGTTCAAAAAACTATCGAACACCTCAACCGAGGTGGTTCTCCCTCTCCTGTGGAAAGGGAGTTAGTGGGTGAGGCAGAAAAGCTCAAACTCAACATCGACCCAAAAAACTTAAAACTGATTGAAGGCTGGGCTGATAAAGTAAAGCAATACAAAGAGCCAGTCTTCAAATTCAAAGTCCGGGATAAAGAAATCGGCATACAAACATACTCCGAATCTCTTTCGCATCTGCAGATTCCTAAAGTATCGCTGCCACGTTACGAAGCATGGGGCGATCTATTAAAATGGAATCTTCAAGAGAATGTTCCGGGTGAATTTCCATACACGGCCGGCATTTATCCGTTTAAGCGTGAAGGGGAAGATCCAACGCGCATGTTTGCCGGTGAAGGTGGACCCGAACGAACAAACAGGCGCTTCCATTATGTAAGTATTGCTATGCCCGCCAAGCGGTTGTCCACTGCATTCGATTCGGTAACGCTTTACGGAAACGACCCTGATTATCGTCCTGATATCTATGGTAAGATTGGAAACTCGGGCGTAAGCATCTGTTGCCTGGATGATGCCAAGAAATTATACAGCGGATTTAACCTGGCCGATCCGAAAACTTCTGTATCGATGACCATCAACGGGCCTGCGCCTATGTTGCTTGGTTATTTTATGAATGCCGCCATCGATCAGCAGTGTGAGTTGTACATCAAACAAAACGGATTAGAAAAAGAAGTCGAACAAAAAATAGCAACACTCTATTCCACCCTCTCCGGAGGAGAGGGCCGGGGTGAGGTTCGGCCTTCGTACCAAGGTAGTTTACCTAAAGGCAATAATGGGTTAGGCTTAATGCTGTTGGGAGTTACAGGAGATCAAGTATTGCCAAAAGAGGTCTATGAAAAGATCAAAGCCGAAACGTTATCGCAAGTGCGCGGCACCGTGCAAGCCGATATTTTAAAAGAAGATCAGGCACAGAATACGTGCATTTTCTCTACTGAATTCGCTTTGCGCCTGATGGGCGATGTGCAGCAGTATTTTATTGACAAGAATATTCGAAATTTTTATTCTGTTTCAATATCCGGTTATCACATTGCCGAGGCTGGGGCTAACCCCATTACCCAATTGGCCTTTACACTCTCCAATGGTTTCACTTACGTGGAATATTATTTGAGTCGCGGCATGGACATCAACGAGTTCGCGCCAAACTTGTCGTTCTTCTTTAGCAATGGTATCGATCCAGAGTATGCCGTGATCGGTCGTGTGGCCCGAAGAATTTGGGCGAAGGCCATGAAGAACAAATACAATGCGAATGCCCGCAGCCAGATGTTGAAGTATCATATCCAAACATCAGGTCGTTCTTTGCACGCACAGGAAATTGACTTCAACGACATCCGCACAACATTACAGGCGCTTTACGCGATTTATGACAACTGTAATTCGTTACACACCAATGCGTACGATGAAGCCATCACCACCCCTACTGAAGAAAGTGTACGCAGGGCAATGGCCATTCAATTAATCATCAACAAAGAACTTGGGTTAGCGAAAAACGAAAATCCAACACAAGGTTCGTTTATCATTGAAGAACTTACTGATCTTGTAGAGGAAGCTGTTCTGAGTGAGTTCGATCGGATTACTGAACGCGGGGGTGTATTAGGTGCGATGGAAACGATGTACCAGCGCGGAAAAATTCAGGAAGAAAGTTTGTATTACGAAACCTTGAAACACACAGGCGAATATCCGATTATCGGGGTGAATACCTTCTTAAGTTCAAAGGGCTCGCCTACTATCATTCCACAGGAAGTAATTCGCGCGACAACAGAAGAAAAAGAATACCAGATTACCATGCTAAAAAATTTGCATGCCC
>DPSB01000544.1 GCA_003537495.1 Cytophagales bacterium
AACAAATGGAATTGCATAAAAAGGTAGCGGAACTTCAACGATTGAACGATGCTAACAGTAAACTTATTTCGGTAATCAGTCATGATTTGCGCAGCCCCTTAAGTTCACTTTTCGGATTGCTTGAGTTGGTTGATAAATACGGCTTGTCGCAAGAGGAGTTTCGAAAGTTACTGCCTGATGTAAGGCGTGGATTTACAGCCGCAAGTGGGCTACTCACCAACTTATTAGATTGGGCGGCCACGCAGTTTTCGCAAGCCGAGTTGATTTTTGCGGAAGGTTCATTGTATGCTTTAACCGAACAGGTAATCTTCGATAATCAACCGCAGTTTGATAAAAAAGGTAATGTGGTTCTCAATCAACTATCAGAAACTCTTGTTGGCCGGATTAATGAGAATCTGGTTAAGGCTATTTTACGGAACCTGATTATGAACGCAAACAAATTTACTAACGAGGGTACGATCACAATTTCTGCGGAAACGAAGAATGACCTGATTGAGGTTTGTGTTCGTGATACGGGTACAGGAATTCCCCCCGAAAGATTAGCACGTTTGTTTGAGTGGAAAGCGCGCAGCAGTACCACTGGTACCAATGGCGAAAAAGGCTCGGGTTTTGGATTACAACTCTGTAAAGAGTTTGCTGAACGCGGTGGTGGTAAGTTGTGGGCTACCAGCGAGGTTGGTAAAGGCGCTGCTTTTTTCTTTACGGTGAAAGCTGTCTGATTTCTGTCTGATAAAATTGTACTTTGCGGTTGTGTTTGCAGCAATTCAATTCTGGCGCAAAGGTTTTCAGGTTCGGCTTATAGCTGGACTGCTGGCATTATATCTGTTTGATGTAAGTGTGGATTTTCAACACGCACACGATTTAGAGCAAGACCTTTCAAAGAATGAAATAGAAAGTATTACCGAATTGGTTTTAGAAGAAATGGCCAATCTGGAAAATCTTTTTGATGAACATCATGAGTCTGATCGGGAACCCATTACCAAAGTTTCCATCTCGTTGGTTTACGTTGTTCCTTTACAACTGAGTTTAAAAACTGCCGCTAAAACGAAAGAAGAAGAATTTCAACTCATGCAGGAGTATGCTTTTTACGCTGCACCGTTTTCTATTTTAACTCCGCCACCCAGGCAAGCTTAGTTCTTTTTATCTAAAGAATTTTAACTAAGCTTTTTTTTATGTCTGGAAAATATAAAATCAATCTGCTATTTCTATTTATGCTCTTCGTACTGGCCTTGCTGGTGCTGGTAAGCGCGTGGCTACAGGGGTAAGTTCAATCAAATTTCTTTTCATCACCTGATGATTAGTTTTTAGTTATTAAGCTTTTGCCAAGTGCTATTGCTTAATTTGAAAATAGCCACTTCATAAAATCGGGTTCGGCAAAAGCATTATCCCAACTGTTGTGATTTACACCGCCATACTCGGTGTACTTCACAACTGCTTTAAGCGATTTTAATTTCGCCACCATAGCATGCGATTCTTTCACGCTTACAACAGCATCTTGATCGCCATGAAAAATCCAATAAGGAATTTTAGCGGCCTGTTTAGTATAGCGCGCGGCATCGCCACCACCACAAATAGGCGCAGCGGCAGCAAAAAGTTTAGGATACCGGTACACAGCTTCAAACGTCCCCATCCCACCCATGGAAAGGCCCGTGATATAAACTCGTTTCTTGTCCACACCTTCATCAGCAATTAACTTTTTTACAAGTTCAATGGCTGCACTTAATGCAGTGGTTTCAGGTCTTGAGTAATCGAACGAAAGTGTAAACGGACTAGTGTTACGATCTACGGTAACACTGCCCCAGTAATTATCAGTTGGGCATTGCGGGGCCACCACAATAGCAGGAAAGTTTTTACGATTTGCATCGGTAAGAAAAAGTTTGGCACCGTGTACCAGTTGTTTCTCGTTATCATTACCGCGTTCGCCCGCACCATGCAGAAATAAAACCAATGGATATTTTTTCTGCGGGTTGTAATCTGCAGGCAATAATATCCGGTAGGGCAATGCAAGTCCGTTGGAAGCATTGAAGATTTTTTTCTGATAGAGAGAATCCTGAGCCAGAAGGGGAGTAGTCAAAACAAGAATAAACGCTGTTAGAATAATTTTCATAGGGCACATGTTGAGTGATAAAAAAAAGCGCCAGTTGCTGGCGCTTTTGCTTTAAGCCTTGATTAGTTTCCTTTCTTGGCTCTTTTTTCAGCACGCTTTTCTTTAAGCGTTTTAAGAGGTTTCTTTTTGTCTTCCTTCTTTTTGTCCATTCCTTTTGACATAGTAGTAAAGTTTTAATACCCGAATGTAAATAAATTATTGTTTTCGCAAAAACTTAAAGAGATGTTCACCGCTCATGTCAATCAATTCATTATGATTGGCATCAAGCAAATGGTAATGAAGTACTGGCTTTTGATTTTTTAGAATTTGTACAAGCCGGGCAGGTACTACTTTATCGCGGGTGCCGGCAATCAGGGTTATGGTGATTTTATGAACATCCGCCATGAGCGCCAAACCAGCAACATTACTTTTTAAGTATCGGAAGTGAACCCACGAGTTATAGACCTGCTCCCGTTTCTGCTGTGTGTCCATTTGGCGTTGTGCAAAGCGAAGCAGTTTTCTATCAATCAATCGGGTTGTTTCCAGAAAGGAAAGTAAGCGGTTCCAAAAGGCAGGCTTTGTTACAATACGATGAAATAATTTTCGGCAGAGGTATGGATAAGTAGCAAACCAATACCAGAATCTGAATTGAATGCCATCGGGGGCCAGCATAATCAGCTTGAGAACGCCATCGGGAAATTGTTCTGCCAGCGTAACGGCAAATCTGCAACCGATACTAAAGCCGACAATGCTAAAATTTTTGATGCCGGTTTGATCCAGAAAGAGTTGAATCAATTCTTTCCACTGTTGCTTGTCGATGGCAGCATCCCCAACCCACACGCTGTTTCCATGAAAAAACAAATCGAACGTGTAATGGGTAAACCCCTCCGAATTTGCCTCAATTAATTTATCGAACGCCTGATGGTTCTGACCAAAACCATGAAACCACAGTACAACGGTATCGCCACTTCCTGTTTTACGATAATAGAGCGAATGTCCGGCTGGATGATGCACGTCAGGCATCATCAAAGATAACCAAAGCTATACTTTACCAGCCAGCAATTGCCTTAAAGTTTATCGAACCAGCAGTCGGGTAATTTTATCTAAACTTCCCTGATATTTAACCAGGTACACACCGGGTTTTAGGTTTTGTGCAAACGGAATATTGATTTGCAATGAATCCATAATCATTGCAAATACCACATTTCCGGCAGGATCGAGAACCTGTACGCGATCTTGCAAGGTTGGCTCAAAGTTGATGCGAATGGTAATGTGATCAACCGCAGGGTTAGGGTAAACTTCAACGGTAAGATCAGTTTCACGTTCAACCCGAATGGTTTGCGAATATTCAAACGAGCCATCTTTATCTATTGATTTTAACCGGTAATAATTACGCGAAGCGGGAGCAGCTGTTGTAAATGAATAGGTATTATTTTCATACGTA
>DPSB01000601.1 GCA_003537495.1 Cytophagales bacterium
TGTATCGCGTGCCGAACGGATGAGTTTCTTCTCCGTTTCAAGAATATATTTTTTCCAGGCGATTAATGCTTTTTGATCGGGCTCGCCTTTCACATAAAGCTCGTTCAGGTATTTGCGCAACTCCTGCCACAATACAAAGTTGTTCGCTACTTGCTGATCGGATGATCGCGACACATCGTACAATAATTGAAAATTACCACGCAGGATAAATGAATGCTGAAACAGAACTTGTTGTAAACAGATTTGCAACGCACTATCGTAAGCAGCTGGCGTTGCCGACTTCTCAAAATCGGTAAGCACGTTGATGTACCGGCTTAACGTTTCGCGCTGCCGCTGGGCATAAAACAGTTGGGCTTCTTCTGAAAATCCCAACCGAAATGCAGTGGCTTTAAGATTATCTGTAACAAAAAGGTTTTCGTATAACGTAATTGCTTGTTTGTGCTGGCCTTCGCGCCCCAGAAAGAAGGCGAGATCTTTTAGCCATTCATTAGCCGTAAAATATTGACCTTGTGCATCCAGTTGTTTAATGCGATTGAGGTAAAAGTTTTTGTAAACCGGATTGCCACGGTATGCTAATTTTTGTCCTAAAGCCTGATCATTGAGTACATCGAGGTAAGTAAACAGATTTTCTTTGCGAAGTTTTTCAAGCGCTTCGGTTAAGGCCTGATCTTGTGGTATTGAAGCCCCCAACCGCGCCTGCAATACCGTTAGATTTTCACCAGAGAGTGTCCACAACGGATTGGCATTTTCAACTTGTTCTTTTTTAAAATGTTCATCGCAAAGTTTATAAAGCGAATCGGCTTTGGTAAAGTTGCCAAGTGTTTCAAAGAATCGGGCAGAAGTAAGCCACAAGTGTTCCGGTTGAAATTGATAGCTGCACTTAAAAGCAAGTGTTGCTTCCGTAACCACTTCCGTACCTTCATCGTAAAGACCCGAAGCGGCATAGTAGTTCAACCGAGCAAGTAAAAAATCCAACATGGAATTTCCCTCGGTAGCAGCAGTAGCCACATGACTAAAATTTTTAATAAGAGATGTGTCTGATTGAATGATTTGCCAAACAAGTTTTAATAATTGTTGATGCCGGTTGGCTTGTTCAATAATCATGTCGGCCGATTCGTAGTCGGTGTTGCGAATGAAATGTTCCAGCGCAGGAATGCTCCGGTTTTTCCAAAGAATGGGAAGTGATGAAATGAGCGGCTGATGAAAAATTTCGGGCTTATCAAAATAGCCGCTCTTCTCCATTTCGTTGTAGTGATCCAGACTGTCAGGCAATAGTCGTTGAATTAAATCGCTATATGCGGATGTCATCAGGTCGCCCATCTTCATCGCTTCGCCCAGGCGATTATTAATTTCGGCCTTGCGATCTTCGGGAAGAATTTTAAACAAACCCGAGTACAAGCCCGACATTAATCCGGCATCCGTAAAAAGCAAACTGCTTGCGCGGTGGTTGCCCACAAAAGCAAATGCCGAATCGGCCAATGAAATGGCACGACTAAAATTCTTTGCGGCAGCAGCCTGAAGCGCTCGGGTATAAATAGAATAAAAAAGCTCGGCTTCGGTGTAAAGTTTTTCCACTGCAAGCGAATCCAACGCTTCTTGTTTTAAGACGAAACTTCCATAAGTAAGATAAGGATCGTGCTTACGCCTGAATGCGTTTAACTGATCAATGTCAGTAATAACTTTTATAGGCAGGTTAAAAGTTACATCGGGAATTTTAATATAGCCTTCTGAAAAATAAGCGGAGGTAAGTTTGATGGAGACCTGGTTGAAGTTTTTGAAATCGGGATTGTTGAAGAGACTTTCCTCCAACACAATAGTGGTGTGTCCGGTGTGCAGCGAATCGGTACGGTAAACAGAAGTAAGAGCTTCTGTCTTTTTGCCTTTTGTTAACCCAATAGCCCACTCGCTATTAAGTAAACCTATTGAAACGGTATTGCCTGTAAGCGCAAGATCTATCTCAGCAAACAAGTTGGTTTCTTCACTGTACTCAGAAGTTTTGATGTGACTGAACCAGAACTCTTTTACCTCAGCCGTAAATCCGATTAATTCAGCAGAGAGATTAACCACGGCACTTTGAGGTTCGAACAGGTTGGTATCCTTGGCAAAAAACTGTGCAAGCAGGAAATACGAACCTGGCTTAAGCGAATGTTTAATAGGAAAACTTTGATAGGAATAATCGGGTAGTGTGCAGGCTGAATCCAGTACCACAAGGTCATTGGTGCTGAGGATGGAATCTGCGGAAGCGAAAATTTTAAGCTTACCCGGAATGGGTTTATCAAATCCAAAAGCATCGGGTCGCACTTCGGCAATTAAACGAATCGGCTCGTTGGCCATTCCTAAAAAACCGATTGGCCCTTGTGTTTGCTGCGAGGAGATATTTAATGAATATGCTTGCTTACTTTGCGCGAAGCCGATCGAAAATTGTAAGAAGAAAAACAGAACAAGTACAAAACGCATCATTTACATCAGGCAGGCAACTCGCCTTCAATCTTTCCTTCAAACCGATCTTTTACGTATTCAATTTTTGTTTTACCGTGAGGCGCGGGTTTGCCTTCGGCATCCAGATTCACAAAGGTGATCTTATCAACTTCAAGAATTGTTTTGCGAGTCATTTTATTGCGCACCACACATTGCAACGTAATAGAAGTGCGGCCAAAGTTGGTGGGCACCAGACCAAGCTCAATAATGTCGCCCTGTTTGGCTGAACTCACAAAATTTATTTCAGACATGTATTTGGTAACAACCCGTTTGTTATCGAGTTGAATCATGGCATAGATAACAGCCTCTTCATCAATCCAACTTAATAGCTTTCCACCAAACAGCGTTCCGTTTGGATTCAGATCTTCGGGCTTAACCCACCTGCGTGTGTGGAAGTTCATAAAGAAACTTTACTAAAGCATAAAAAATTTAACTGCAAAGAAATTTATACATGCGAATGTATTTCAAATTTTTCTCTGCGACTCCCCGCGTTCTCTGCGGTAAAAATTTAGTCGCATTATTTTGGAAACTGACTCTTATCCATATTCGGTAAAATCCGCAGCGCGTTTTTGTAATAAATCTTTTTCAGAATCTCATCGGGTAAACCGATACCATACATGCGCCAGAAAGCATGATAGCGTTTATGATAGGGAAAGTATTCGTCTTCGGTTTCCAGCACACGGAAATAAGTTTCATATTCATCGGGCACCCAGCTATCCTTGCCAAACAAAACCCGATCCTGATATTTAGTTAAGAAAGCTTTAGCTGCACGCGGTTGTCTGCCAAGCTCGGCAATAACAGCGCCTATTTCAGTAAGCATGTTTGGATATTTATCCATCAGTTCACCTAATTTTTTCAGGTCGTTTCCATACCAACCTAAGTGGGCATTGATAAATGTTGTTTTAGGGTGTTTGCGAAACACATCGTGTTGCTCGGCAATAATGGTTTCCCAACTGGCAAAGGTTTCATCGTAGCGCCTTCCGGGATGGAGTTTTAGTTCCAGCCAGCGCTCGTTCTGGTTGTCGATTGGATCCCAGAACGGTTTAGGATCGGCCGAGTGAATTAATACCGGCACACCCAACTCGCCACACTTGGCCCAGATAGGATCAATGCGAGGATCGTTTATCGAAATGCGATTGCCTTTACTGTCTTTATTATGAATGCCCAGGCTTTTGTAAATCTTCAGTCCCTTGGCACCACGTTTTATATCAGCTTCCAATTGTTTAACTGTGCGCGCAATCCATTCGGGATTATCAATATCAGTGAAATCAACATTGGTAAACAACACAAACCGGTTGGGGTAGCGGTTGTTAATGTTCTCGATGGATTTTTCAAGATGATCGCCACTGCTTCTAAACCCGCGACCGCTCAGGTTAATCATTACGCCCATGTTCAGCGCATCCATCTTAGCAATCAGGTCTTTGAAATCGCTGGTGTTCATGTTGCCCTGATGGTTGTGAATATCGATAAACGGAAACTTGGCCCGCTTTAACCGGTGTTCTTCTACTTTAAGAGTTGCTGGCGGATCGTATTGTTCAAAATCCATTTTCATATCCAATGGTTTTTCCTGCGCATTCGCCAGCAGGCTAACCAGTGCTAAACTCAAAAACAAAATACGCTTCATCATAAAATCTAATTTCAGTTTCAATTTACAACAAACATCAAACCAGCTTAAAAAATTTGTGCGAAAGGTATTAAACCTGTTGAGTCAGGCATAATCCAAGTGTTATAAATGGTGAA
>DPSB01000082.1 GCA_003537495.1 Cytophagales bacterium
CATAATGTGTGTTGGATTAAAGTTGAACTTCTATACCCGCAGCTTTAAAAAGGTAGATGGTATCAGAATATTATTTTTGTTCGTGTACATGTATTTTTGAGTAATTTTAATTTCGGAATCTTGACTAAAATTTTATGCGTTTAATTCTGGTTACCATTTTTGTAGTGCTGCTTGCAGCTTGTAGTAAACCAACCTATTTCCGATCGCTTTCAGATGCTGAAATATCAGAGATAAAGAGTTATAAGAAACTGTATAAAGC
Source organism: Cytophagales bacterium (assembly GCA_003537495.1). Taxonomy (GTDB): domain Bacteria; phylum Bacteroidota; class Bacteroidia; order Cytophagales; family Cyclobacteriaceae; genus ELB16-189. Next base: position 260 of record DPSB01000082.1, read on the forward strand.
TGACGATGCCTACCGCGTATTGATTATAACCAATCATGGTAATATGGTGGTAAAGTTGTTTAACGAAACCCCGCTACATCGCGATAATTTTGTAACGAAAGTAAAGGCTGGCTTTTACGATAGTTTACTCTTTCACCGGGTGATTAATAATTTTATGATTCAGGGTGGTGATCCTACCAGTAAAAAAGCCACTGATGGCGATCGCTTAGGTAGTGGTTCGGCACCAGGCGATCGGATTGCCGCTGAGTTCAGAACTGACCAAGGTATTTATCACAAACGCGGGGCGCTGGCTGCTGCGCGCGATAATAATCCCGAAAAGGCAAGCAGCAATTGTCAGTTCTATATTGTGCAACGGCCAGCGTGGCGTACTACACAACTAGATAGCACTATTGTGCAACGCAATCTTACCCTGAACGAAACACAAAAGAAGCTTTATACAACACAAGGCGGTACTCCCCATCTGGATGGTGGCTATACGGTGTTTGGTGAATTGCTAACCGGATTTGATGTGTTGGATAAAATTGCGACCACTAAAACCAATGCAGATAGACCCATCGAAAATGTGCGCATGAAAATGTTTGTGCTTACCGAACCCAAAAAATCGAAATGAAAAAACTCTTTTCATCCATGCCTATCTATCCTGATAATGGATTAGCCATTGTGAGGATTGCCGTGGGCTTATTGTTGGCATATCATGGCCTTGAAGTTTTTGATCGGGAAACCATGCAGAGCTATTTAACATGGGATAATTTTAAGAGTGGTACAGGTGAGTTTTTGGTTTACTTAGGAAAATCTTCTGAGTTTATTTCAGGAGTGTTGTTAACGCTGGGCATTTATACGCGCCTTGGCGGATTGCTTGCAGTTGGCACGTTGAGCTATATAACTTTTTTTGTGGGCACTGGAAGATTCTGGTACGAAGATCAACATCCGTTTATGTTTGTTTTGTTTGGGGTGCTTTTCTTTTTTACAGGGCCAGGCGCATGGAGCTTGGATAAATGGTTAAACCGAACGGGGAAGTAACCAACCAATGAAAAAGCGATTTAACTGGAAGCGACTGGTAATTCTTGTTTTACTGATACCTGTTTTATTGTTTGGTATTTTGGTAGGAGTGTTATACTGGAAGCAAGACAGTATTGTGCAAGAGTTGATCAGTACCGCCAATCGCGATTTTGCTGGTGAGATTGAAGTTGAAGATAGCCACATTTCGCCTTTTACAAATTTCCCCTACATCTCTATTGATCTTGATCACGTAAAGATTTACGAAAACAAAAACAAAGCTGGAGCCACGTTACTTGAAGTAGCCGATGTTTATCTCGGCTTCGATTTACTTACTGTATTACAAGGCAAAATGGATATTAAGGTTATCCGCTTGAAAGACGGAGCCATTAAACTTGTACAACATACCGATGGTAGTTTTAACATTACCAATGCACTATCCGGAAAGGAAGAAGTAACAGATCCGGCTTCGGAGTTTCATCTGGACATTAAGCAGATTGTTGTAAACAACGTGCATATCCTTAAAATTAATGAAAGCAATAACCTTTTGGTGGATGCATTTATTGAAGATGCTCAATCGCGGTTTAAAGCAGACCAGAATCATGTGCTTGTAAAATTGGATACCCGCTTTGAAATGAATGTATTGCTGGATGGTGACACAACGTTTGCCAAACACAAGCATTTCGATTTACGTACACAGCTTGATTTTGATCAGCAAACTCAAAATCTTACGATTCAACCATCCGAACTGCAGTTGGAACGCGCACTGTTTAAAATGGATGGGTCAATTGATCTTGACGATGATCTGAACATGGACATCCGGTTTCATGGCAACAAACCCAACTTCGATCTTTTTCTTGCCTTTGCGCCCGAAGAACTTACTCCCGCTTTGCAACGGTACGATAATGCCGGTAAAATTTTCTTTGAAGCATCTATAACAGGTAAAGCGGCAAACGGTCACAATCCCATTGTATTGGCCGAGTTTGGCTGCGAAGATGCATTCTTCAATAATAAAGAATCGCAAAAAAAGTTAGATCAACTTTTCTTTAAAGGAAAATTTACTACCGGTGCATTGGGCAACGCTTCAACTTCGGAGTTTTCTATTTATGATTTTTCGGCCCGACCAGAGGCGGGTATATTTAGCGGCAATCTTACCGTAAAGAATTTTGCATCGCCAGAGATTGAAATGAAAGTACGCTCTGAATTCGATCTCGATTTTCTGGCTAAGTTTTTTAACATAAAAGATTTGGAAGACTTATCGGGTAACGTGTCGCTTACCATGAATTTTCACGACATCGTTGATTTGGATAATCCAGAAAAAAGTATTGAAAAATTAAACGAATCATACTTTACGGAGTTGGATGTTAAAAATCTTTCATTCAGAACTCCTGGTTTTCATTTACCGGTAAAGAATGTAAACATACGCGCTACCATGGATGGCCATGAAGCGCGTATTGATCGCTTCGATCTTAAGGTTGGAAATTCTGATTTATCCATCTCTGCCGACATCAGCGATCTTCCGGCTATCTTACATCATACAAAAAATCCAGTATCGGCACACCTCACTATTAAATCAGCTTTATTGGATCTTAAAGAATTAACCAGTGGCGATACACTTCTGAAAAAGCCGATAGACGAACAGATCAAAGACTTAAGTATGAAACTAAAGTTTAATAGTTCAGCTCGTGCATTTACGGAATCACCCAACCTTCCGGTAGGAGAATTTTTTATTGAAGATCTGTATGCTAAACTAACTCACTATCCGCATACGCTACACGATTTTCATGCCGATGTATTTGTAGATGATCAGGATTTCAGGGTAGTCGATTTTACGGGGATGATTGACAAGAGTGATTTTCATTTTAACGGAAAACTCCGAAATTATGATTTATGGTTTTTAACCGAACCTGAAGGTGACACACGGATTGAGTTCAACTTAACTTCGGCTTTGTTGCAGTTAGAAGATGTGTTTGCTTACGGAGGCGAGAATTATGTTCCGGGGGATTA